>NZ_CP094290.1 GCF_022759505.1 Georgenia sp. TF02-10
CTGGCCCCGCCGGTGGGGCGGGGTGCGGGGCGCGGGGGCTACTGGTCGGGTGGGTCGGTGCCGGGCTCGTCGGGGGCGGGGTCGAGGGCTCGGGTGTCGGCGGGGGTGACGAGGTAGCGGTGCCCGGACGGGCTGGTCCACAGGTAGACCGCCGGTGCGAGGCGTTCGTAGCCCCAGCCGGCATGGGTCTTCGCACGATGATGGCCGCGGCACAACGCGGCTTCGTTGCACGGACACGTCACGCCGCCCTGGGCGTGGGGGACGATGTGGTCGGCGTCGCAGCGTTCGGCGCGTTTGGTGCAGCCGGGGAACACGCAGTGGTGGTCGCGTTGGACCACGACCCGGCGGTGGCGGTCGGGCACCTCGTAGGCGTCGATCGGCTCGCAGCCGGCGAGGTCGAGCACCGGGCGGACAATGATCCGGCCGGCGCTCCCGCACCAGGCCCGGATCTGCTCGGCTGTGATCGGGACCTGCAGGTTCTGCAACCGGCCCACGCACGCGCCGTCGCTGGGCTCGGCGCCCTCGACGGTGTCGAGCGCCTCGCGGGTGAGGTGGACGAACAGCTCGATCCCACGGCCAAGGGCCGGGCGGGGCCGCGATGTCTCGTCTGCGTCGCCGCCGGTGTTGCGGTCGGTGAGGTCGAGGGTGAGCTGGTCGCGGGCGATCTCACCGACCGCCTTGGCGCGGCGGACGTCGAGGGAGTCCTCGTCACCCAGGCTGGCGAGCTCGCGGGCCTTGCCGCTGATCGCCCGTTCGAGGTCCATCGCGTCGGCGACATCGAGGACCCCGTCGACGGGCACGACACCGTCGGTGCCGGCGTGGTCGAGGTGGATGTCGAACCGGCGCGACTCCTCCGCCCGCCGGCGACGGGCTTCGGCGAGGTCGGGCTGGAACCGGGTGATCGCCTCCTCGATCAGCCGGTCGATCTGCGCCCACGAGCACCCCGACGCGAACGGGGCGAGCTGGTGGTCCACGAACCCCGCAGCCGGCTGGTTGAGGAGCCGGGTCTGGTCGGCGATCCGCAGCGCCTTCCACACCGGCACCACACCTTCCCCGACCTTCGCCCAGATCTGCGGCAGCCGGTGGGCCAGCTCGACGACGCAGCCCACATAGGACCGCGCCGAGTCCAGGGAGCGGCCGAGGATCGGGGCGAGCTCGATGATCGCGAAGTCACTCACCAACGGCGCCCCCTCACCAGCGACCGGGAGGCCGGTGTCCAGCCCGCGTTCGGTGATCGTCGCCGCCCCATCGGGCGACGGCAACGCGTTGAGGTTGGCCCAGTGCGCGACCTGCTGGACCTTGGCCAGCTCCAGCTCCGCGATCGTGCGGTGCGCCTCGCCGATGGTGTCGAGCAGCTCGTGGGTGAACGTCTTCACCGGCACCTCGGGCTCGGCCACAGCCGGCTGCTCGACGACCCGCGCCGCAGCGGCGGCGGGGAGGTCGAAGAGCGGTGCGGTCCCGAGTTCCATGAGCGACAGTCAACCAGCCGCCGCCGACACCGCCATGCACTCAGAACCCGCCTGTGGACAGGGATCCAGCGCATCCAGGCCTGTGGACGACAAGTGGGCAGAACACCCTCTGCCACGCTCGACCCGCCTGCCGACCGCGGCGCGCAACCCCTCGTCGTACCCCGTCTCGACCCGACCACAGAACGACGACCCCAAGCCACCTCGCACCCGGTCGGAGCCACCAGCCAACCGCCGCGACCACCGCGGCCAGCGCCCACACCTCTTCGTCCTCCGCAGAGGACGACGACTCCGCGCGGTGCGGTCTCGGATCAGCCCGCGGCCGAGAGCGGCGGCCCGCCGAACCCGATCTCGTTGCCGTCCGGGTCGCGGTAGATGACCTTCCGGACGCCGTCGCCGTAGGTCTCCCGCTCGACCGGCTCGATCCCGCGCTCGGAGATGGCACCGACCCGTTCGTCGAGGTCACCGACGAAGACGGTCACCGCAGCGCCGCCGGCCCGGTCCGGTCGCTGCTCGACGACCAGCCATCGGTGCGGCGCGAGCTCCCAGACCGACTCGGTGGGCGTCGCGTCGAAGGTGGAGTGGCGACCGAGCAGCCGCTCCCACCACGGGCACGCGGTCGCGTGGTCGCGCACGCACACCGTGGCGAAGAGCTCGACGCCGTCGGAGAGGAAGTCACTGACGCTCATGCAACGGCCGACCGCCCGACGGTCGCCGACTCATCGGTCGGGGCGCACCGGCGAGCCGTTGTCCGCCGCCCCGGCGTCCGCTCCTCCGCTCCCAGCGGCGGGGTCTTGTCTTGTGTTAGCCGGTTGACCGACTGTGCTCAGATGCCCAGTAGGCGAACTTGCCGGTCACCTTGAACTTGCCGCCGCGCTTCGTGTAGTCGACGGTCACGAACCCAAACCGGTCGTTGCACACCTTGTACTGACGGAACTTCATCCCGTACCCCTGGGTGGTGACCCGGCCCTTGGTGCCGAAGACCCGGTGCACCTTCGTCTGGGTCATGCCGCGCTTGACCCGGCGGTATTCCGGCTCGGTGACGCAACCGCGCGAGGACCGCTCGATGGTGTCGGCGGCCGCGGTGGCCGGGCTGGTGGCGTAGGCCAGACCGCCCAGGGCGAGGGCGGCCGCCGCGGCGGTGGCGGCGATGCGGTTCTTCATGTGGTTGTTTCCCTTCTGATGAAGGGGTTAGCAGCGCGGCAACTGGAAGGTCGCCGAGTTCGCGGGCCGGGTGCGGGCATCGCCCTGGTAGGCGGACCCGCCACTGGTGGGATGGGGAGGTCGAGTAGGTGCGGGACACCGTTCTGCCGTTGTAGTTGGAGCGCGCCGCTTCTCCATGTGATGTGCTGTTCCCCTCAGCAGTAGCAGTAGAAGCGGCTGTAGGACTTCCAGTCCAGCCGCCATGCCTGTCGGTAGTGGCGGTAGGTGACCTGGTAGCGGCCGGTGTCGGGTCCCCAGCAGGGCCGGTAGCTCTTGGTCTTGTAGCCGCCTCCCTGGTGCTCGAGGCGCCCGTGTGTGTCGAAGCGCGCTTCGACCCACAAGAGGGTGCGGCCGGAGGCGACCTGCCGGAACTCGCCCTTGGTCACGCAGCCGGGAACGGCGTGCGCCGACGGCGTCGGCAGCGCGGCGATCGGCGTCAACAGCCCAACCGCCAACGCCAGCGCGACAAGCATTCTTTTCACGTTTGTTCCCCCTGGATGTTTCGCGGGCCCGAGCGGCCGGCGGTGGCGCTGATCAGCCGACCAGCGCACTTCTCGTCCGTGAACCTAAGCGATCGGAACGGGCTGGCGTCGCGGTTCGACCAAACCAGGGCGATCGACCGCCGTCCGGGGACACGACCGGGCTAAGTCCCTAGTCGGAACTGACGATGATCTCCGATCACGGGACCTGTCCCCCGCCCCCCGCCCGCCCCAGCCACCAAGCGGTCACCTCGGCGCCGCCACCGTAGGCGCGCGCCATCACCCGCGCCGTCGCGGCGAGCGCCGCGGGGTCGCGGTGGCGCTGGGCGCGCTCGGCGAGCACGGCGCCCTCGGCCCAAGCGTCCTCGTCGGCGGGCAGCGGCAGGGCGGCGAGCTGGCGCGCGCTCAGCTTGACCGAGCCCGGCGTCAGGACGGCGCCGAGGTAGCGGGCAGCGGCATCGGCGACGAGCGGGGGCGCGAGCAGCACCGCGAGCAGCCGCCAGAGGTCCCCCGGGTCGTGCGGCACGACGGTGACCACCGGCACCGACGGCAGCCAGGCGCCCTGCTCGTCGACCACCGCCTCGATGACGCGGCCCTGACCGGCGACGAGCAGCTTCGGCACCAGCCGGGCCGCCGCCCACGACGCGAGCGGCCCGGCCCGCACGCCCGCCAGGTGGACGACGGGCGCGTCGTACCGTTGCCGCGCGAACCGGGTCGACCGGCTCCCCCACTCGCAGGCCGCCGGCTCGATCAGCCCGCTGGTCACCAGCGGTGCTCCGGAGTCGACCAGGCCGCCGTCGCTGACGTGGGGAACCAGGCCGTAGTACTGGTCGCGGAAGTCGGCGGTGCAGGTCGCGAGGTCGCCGACCACGCGGTCGCCGGCCCGCAGCTCCACCGGCGGGACGCCGAACGACGGCGCCGCCAGCCGGCCCCACCCGTCCGGGTCGGTGCCCGCCGGGTCGCCCACCCGCACCACGGGCACGCAGGTGAGCACCGCCGTGCCCGCGAACACCGGGCGCGGTGAGCACCACAGGTCGGAGACCGCGCCGCGCTCCGCGACCGCCCGGCGTACCGGACCGGCGTCGCGGGCGGCGAGCACCGACAGTGGCTGCACGAGAGCGACGGTGCCGCCCGGGCGCACCAGGTCGAGCGCCCGGTGCAGGAACACGGCGCTGGTGTCGGTGTAGGCGGCCGGCCGCGCGTCCGACCGGCCGGCGGTACGCCGTCGCAGCTGGCCGAGGAACGGCGGGTTGCCCACGACCGCGTCGAACAGCTCGCCGTCCCACGCGGTGAGCCCGTCGGCGACCCGCACCTGCTGCGCCACCTCCTCGGGCGTCAGCGTCGGGTCCTCGGCGAGCAGCCGCGCCCGGGCGATGGCGACCGCCTCCGGGTCGAGGTCGGACCCGTGGACCGACCGGGCGCCGAGCCGCCGGGCCGCGGCGACGAGGAAGTGCCCGGTGCCGCACGCGGGGTCCAGCACCCGGGAGACGCCGGGACCCAGCGCCCGGTCGAGCACCCACGAGACCAGGTGCGGCGGGGTGTAGAACGCGCCGCGCTCGCGGCGGCCCTCCCGCTGCTCCGCCAGCCGCTCCTCGTAGGCGACGGCGAGCGCCTCCACCCGTTGCCGCTCGCCCACGAGGGCAGAGTAGAGGGCGGAACACCGCTTGCCGCGGCGCGCCGCCGCGGGGAGAGACCACCGACCCTGTTATAGTCATCTTGACTACAACGTGAGGAGCCGGCATGGACCGCACCGGGCTGCTGACCGACCGCTACGAGCTGACGATGCTCGACTCGTGGGTGCGCGACGGCTCCGTCGACAACCGGGCGGTCTTCGAGGTGTTCGCGCGCCGGCTCCCGGAAGGCCGGAGGTACGGGGTCCTCGGCGGGCTGGGCCGTCTCCTCCCCCTGGTCGAGGCGTTCACGTTCGACTCCGACGAGGTGGCCTGGCTCCTCGAGCGCGGCGTGGTCGGCGAGGAGACGGCCGCCTACCTCGAACGGTTCCGGTTCGGCGGCGACATCGACGCCTACCGGGAGGGCGACCTGTACTTCCCCAGCAGCCCGGTGCTGACCGTCACCGGCACCCTCGGCGAGTGTGTGCTGCTGGAGACGCTGGTCCTGAGCGTGGTCAACCACGACACCGCGATCGCCAGCGCCGCGGCCCGGATGGTGACCGCCGCTCAGGGCCGCCCGCTGATCGAGATGGGCAGCCGGCGCACCCACGAGCAGGCGGCCGTGGCGGTCGCGCGAGCCGCCTACCTGGCCGGGTTCGCGTCGACCAGCAACCTCGCGGCCGGCCGGCTCTACGGCGTGCCCACGGTCGGCACCGCCGCCCACGCCTTCACGCTCGCCCACGAGAGCGAGGAGGCGGCGTTCCGCAGCCAGGTCGCGGCACAGGGCGTCGGCACCACGCTCCTCGTCGACACCTACGACACCGCCGAGGGCATCCGCACCGCGGTGCGGGTCGCCGGGACCGGGCTCGGGGCGGTGCGCATCGACTCCGGCGACCTCGCCGAGGAGGCGGCCAAGGCGCGCGAGCTGCTCGACTCGCTGGGCGCCACCCGCACGGGCATCGTGGCCACCAGCGACCTCGACGAGTTCGTCATCGCGGCGCTGGCCGACGCCCCGATCGACGGCTACGGCGTCGGCACGCGGGTGGCGACCGGGTCGGGCCACCCCACCGCGAGCATGGTCTACAAGCTCGTGGCGGTCGCCGACGCACCCGACGACACCACGCTCCGCCCGGTCTCGAAGAAGTCGAAGGACAAGGTCTCGGTCGGCGGCCACAAGACCGCCTGGCGCCGGTACGACGACGCCGGCGTGCTCGTGGGCGAGACGTTCACCGTGCCCGGCGACCCGGAGCCGCCGGGGTCGGTGCGCGCCCAGGTGCCGGTGATGCGCGGCGGCGCGACCGTGCACGACCCGTCGATCGAGGAGGTCCGCGCGTTCACCGCGGCGGCGGTCGCGTCGCTGCCGCCCGAGGCCCGCTCGGTCGCGGCGGGCCCGCCGTACCTCACCGTCACCCACCACCAGGAGGAGAGCAGCATGACCACCGCACCCGCCCCCACGAGGGCCCTGCTCATCGTCGACGTGCAGAACGACTTCGTCGAGGGCGGGTCGCTCGGCGTCGCCGGCGGCAACGACGTCGCCGCGCGGATCAGCGAGCACCTGGCCCGGCACGCCGGGGAGTACGCCGTCATCGCGGCCTCGCGCGACTGGCACGACCCGCACGGCACCAACGGCGGCCACTTCCACGAGCCGGGCGCCGAGCCGGACTTCGTCACCACCTGGCCGGTCCACTGCGTGGCGACCGAGGCCGGGTCGGACTACGCGCCGGGGCTGGTGACCGACGCGGTCACCCACCACGTCCGCAAGGGCATGGGCGAGCCGGCGTACTCCGCGTTCGAGGGCGTCACCGACGACGGCGCGACGCTCGCCGACGTGCTCCGGGCCGCCGGCGTCACCGAGATCGACCTGACCGGCATCGCGACCGACTACTGCGTGCGGGCCACGGCGCTCGACGCCCGGCGGGAGGGGTTCGGGGTGCGGCTGCTCGACGGGATGCACGCCGGCGTGGCGCCGGAGAGCAGCGCGGCCGCGGTGCGCGAGATGACCGAGGCGGGCGTCCGGGCATGAGCGGCGGCAACGGGTCGACCCACCCCCCGTTCGCGGTCGCCGTCGACCTCGCGATCTTCACGATCCGCGACGGCGCCCTCTCGGTGCTGCTCGTGGAGCGCGGCGAGGAGCCGTTCGCCGGGCACTGGGCGCTGCCCGGCGGGTTCGTCGAGCCCGACGAGGACGCCGAGCAGGCGGCGTGGCGCGAGCTGCACGAGGAGACCGGCCTCTCGCGGACGTCGGCCCGGTTCTCCGGCTACCTGGAGCAGCTGCGCACCTACTCCGCACCCGACCGCGACCCCCGGATGCGGGTGGTGTCGATCGCCCACGTCGCGCTCGCGCCGGACCTGCCCGACCCGACGGCCGGCACCGACGCCACCGACGCCCGCTGGTGGGTCGTCGACGACCTCCTCGAGCCGGCGGAGGGTGGCGCGGCGGAGGCCCCGGAGCTGGCCTTCGACCACCGTCAGATCCTGCTCGACGCCCGCGAGCGGGTGCGGGCCAAGCTGGAGTACACGACGCTGGCGACCGAGTTCGTCGCCGAGCCTTTCACGCTCCCCGAGCTGCGCCGGGTCTACACCGCGGTCTGGGGCACGCCTCCCGACCTCGGCAACTTCCGCCGCAAGGTGCTCGGCACCGAGGGGTTCGTGCTCCCCACCGAGAGCCGCGGGACGGCATCGGAGGGAGGCGGCCGGCCCGCGCTGCTCTACCGCCGCGGCCCGGCCCGGCAGATCTTCCCGCCGATGGTGCGCTCGCAGACCTGACGCCGGGCCCCGCGGTGGTCAGGTGTTGTAGCGCAACCAGCCGATCAGCACCATCACCGCGGCGATCGCCACGAGGATCGCGATCACGATCAGCAGCGACTTGGGCGACCGACGCGGGCCGTTGAGCGGCTGGTTCACCGTGGGTCGTTCTCGTTCCTCGGCCATGCCGGCGCGGTACCCGGATCCCGGCGCCCCATGAGGCCGTCCGAACCGGCAGTCGATGCAGTCGGGCACTGCCGCCCTCACCGCACCGCCCACCACCAGTCGAGCGCCGGGTCGACCGAGGCGCGGCCCGCGAGCGCCGCGTCGAGGCGCAGCAAGTACGCCGCGATCCCGGCCGCGCCCTGCATCCAGCCGGGCGCGGGCGGCAGCCCCTCCGGACCGGCGTCGGTGGCCGCGAACCGCCAGTACCGGCCCGCACCGGCCTCGACCGCGCGGTCGAGGAGCGCGTCGCCGAGCCGCACCGCCCAGCCCGTGTCGGCGGCGGTGAGCAGCACGCCCCCGACGCCGGCCGTGCCGCAGCAGCGGCCGTCGTTGTCCCAGAACCCGGGGCGCACCCTGGCGGGCAGGCCGGAGGTCCGCACGCTGGTCAGGCAGCGGTCCCGCCACTCCGTGGGCGGCCGCCCGCCGACCTCCGCGACGCCGGCCCGGTCGAGCGCGGCGAAGAGCAGCGACGTCCCGGCCGCGCCGTGGCACCAGCCGAAGCTGGTCGGCTCGGAGTCGGGGTGGTCCGGCGGCAGCGGCGGCACGTAGCGGGGGAAGCGGGCGCCCCGGGCGTCGCTCTCCACCAGCGTGAGCAGGTGCTCGGCCCCTGCCTGCGCGGCCGCCACGAGGTCCGGCCGGTCGAGCACGGTGCCGGCGGTCGCGAGCGCGGCGGCGACACCGGCCACGCCGTGGGAGAGGTTCGGCATCTCCGTCGGCTCCGCCCCGTCCACCCGGTACCGGCGGGGCACGAACCGCCACCGCAGGCCTGCCGGCTGCTCCTCCGCCTCCGCCAGCAGCACCGCCGCGGCGCGGTCGGCCAGCTCGCGGGCGCGGGGAAGACCCTGCCGCACGGCCTCCACGCCGGCGAGCAGCACGCCGGCGGTGCCGAGCGTCAGGTCGTTGATCCGGACGCCCGGGCCGTAGCGGGGAGGGCCGACCGCGGTGGTCGGCCAGCCGTCGTCCTCGGCCAGGTCGAGCAGCCGGGCGACGACCCGGTCCCGTCCGTCGGCGCCGAGCGCGGTCAGGGCCGCGAGGTGGCCGGGCAGCCCGTCGAACATCGAGGCATCGGACGTCGTCTCGACCGCGGTCCGGAGCCGGTCGACGAGCCCGTCGGCCAACGCCTGCTCGCGGGTGCTCCAGGGACGGGTCCGCGCCACCTCGCCGAGCACCAGCGCCAGCCCGCCGGCGCCGCTGTGGATCCCGTCGCGGTAGCCGGGCCGGGGCTCGGTGTCCTCAGGCGCCTCGGGGATCCAGGGGCCGTCGTCCCACCGCACCTGGTCGAGGACCCAGGACCACGCCCGCTCTCCCGCCTCGCCGTACCGCACCCCCGAAGCCTACCGGTTCTCAACCAGAGGGTTGACAACAGGCCGGACGCGGAGTTTGATCAACCACATGGTTGACAACGAGGTCCGGCTCTCGCGGGTGTTCGCGGCGCTCGCCGACCCGACCCGGCGCGACATCGTCGCCCGGCTCGCGGCCGGCGACGCGACGGTCGGCGAGATCGCCGCGCCGTACGACGTCTCGCTGCAGGCGGTCTCGAAGCACCTCAAGGTGCTCGAGGACGCCGGGCTGGTGCGCCGCAGCCGCGACGCCCAGCGCCGGCCGGTCCACCTCGAGGCGGAGGTGTTCGACCTGATGACGAAGTGGATCGAGCGGTACCGCCGCCAGGCGGAGGAGCGCTACCAACGACTGGACGCGCTCCTCGACCGCATGCAGGACAGGGAACAGGAACCCGAGAAGGACGAGGAGGCAGGATGACCACCACACAGGCCGGCGACGGCACCCGGCAGACCCTGATCGAGGCGGACCCCGACATCCCGGTGGTCCGGATCGTGCGCGAGTTCGACGCCCCGCCCGCGCTCGTCTACCGCGCCCACGCCGACCCCGAGCTGGTGCGGCAGTGGATGGGCCCGCGGTCGATCGACATGGACATCGAGCGGTGGGACGTGCGCACCGGCGGTGAGTACCGCTACACCGCGCTCCGCGACGGCGAGGAGGTCGCCCACTTCTACGGCTCCTTCCACCGGGTCGACGAGGGCCGGAGGATCGTCCAGACCTTCGGGTTCGAGGAGATGCCCGAGGCGGTCAGCCTGGAGACCCTCGAGCTGGTCGACCTCGGCGACGGCCGCACCCGGCTGGAGATCCTCTCGGTCGTGGAGTCGATGGAGGCACAGGCCGGGATGATGGCGAGCGGCATGGAGGTCGGCATCAACGAGGGCTACGCCGCCCTCGACGAGGTGCTGGCCGGCCTGGCCGGCCGGGCGTGATCCCGACCGACCCGGCCGACGAGCACCGCGTCGTCGCCGGCACGTTCGGCGAGCGGGTGCGGGGCGTCACGCCCGGCGGGTGGGACGCGCCGACGCCGGTCGCGGAGTGGGCGGCGCGCGACGTCGTACGGCACCTGCTGGAGTGGCTGCCGCCCTTCCTCGCCGCCGGCGGCGACGTCGCCCTGCCGCCCGGCCCGTCCGTCGACGACGACCCGGTCGCCGCGTGGGAGCAGCACGCCGCCGCGGTGCAGGAGGTCCTCGACGACCCGGCCTCGGCAGCGACCACGTTCGCCCACCCCCGGCTGCCGGCGATGCCGCTCCCCCGGGCGGTCTCGCAGTTCTACACCGCCGACGTGTTCATGCACACCTGGGACCTGGCCCGCGCCACCGGCCAGGACGACCGCCTCGACGAGGACCGGTGCCGCGAGCTCTACGAGGCCATGGTCGACATCGAGGAGGTGCTGCGCGGCAGCGGCCAGTACGGCCCGGCCGTCCCGGTGCCCGCCGACGCCGGCTGGCAGGAGCGGATGGTCGGCTTCATCGGACGCGACCCGGGGTGGCGGCCGCCGGGCTGAGTCTCAGCGCTCCTGGTGTCGGTGCCGCGGCCTACGCTCCCGCCATGGCGTACGACACGGCCCTCGCCGACCGGATCCGCGACCTCCTCGGCGATCGGGCGGAGGTGACCGAGAAGCGGATGTTCGGCGGGCTCGCGTTCCTCGTCGGCGGCCACATGGCGGTCGCGGCGAGCGGGCAGGGCGGCATCCTCGTGCGCGTCGACCCGGCCGAGACCGACCGGCTGCTCGCCGCCACGCCGGCCCACCCGATGGAGATGCGCGGCCGGGCGCTGGCCGGGTGGCTGCGGGTCGACGGCGAGCACCTCGACGACGACGACCTCGCCGCGTGGGTGCGGCGCGGAGCGACGTACGCCGGTTCGCTGCCGCCGAAGTAGCGGCCGGCGTCCGGCGGCGCGGATCGCGGCGGCGCGACCCACCGTCCAGCGCTCAGCCCACGAAGATGCAGAACGGGTGCCCCGCCGGGTCCACCAGCACGTACAGCGGCTCGTCCTCGTCGTCGGTGCGGTCGAGCCGCAGCGTGGCGCCGAGCGACTCCGCGCGCTCGCGGTGACGCTCGAGCGACTCCCGGTCCGGCACGGTGAGGTCGAGGTGCATCTGCATCGGCACGTCGTGGTCCGGCCAGGTGGTCGGCTCCAGCCGCTCGACCCTCTGGAAGGCCAACCGCCGGGTGCCGTCGTCGTCCACGAGGACCAGCCAGTCGGCATCGTCGGCGGAGGCGCCCGGCTCCTCGCCGGCGGCCGGCTCGTCGCCCGGGCGGTACCGGAGCCCGAGCAGCCGGCGGTAGAACTCGGCGAGCCCGCGGCAGTCGGTGGTGTCGATCACGGTGTGCAGGAGGTGCGGGTGGTCGGCGGCCATGGTCCTCAGCCTGGGGCGGTGTCGGCGCCGTGCGCAACACTGGTCGGGTGCCCGAGACCCCTGCCGACGCCTCCGCCGAGGCCGCGCTGAGCCGGTTCAGCGAGCCCACCCGGGCGTGGTTCCGGGCAGCGTTCGCCGAGCCGACGCCGGCGCAGGCCGGGGCCTGGGCGTCGATCTCCGGCGGGCGGCACACGCTGGTCGTCGCTCCCACGGGCTCCGGCAAGACGCTGAGCGCGTTCCTCGCGTCGATCGACCGGCTGCTCACCACGCCGGTCCCCGACGACCGCACGAAGCGCACCCGGGTCCTCTACGTGTCGCCGCTCAAGGCGTTGGCGGTCGACGTCGAGCGCAACCTGCGGGCGCCGCTGGCCGGCATCCGGCAGACCGCCGAGCGCCTCGCCCCCGGCGCGGCTCTGCCCGAGGTCCGGGTCGGCATCCGCTCGGGCGACACCCCCGCCAACGAGCGGCGCACGCTGACGACCCGGCCACCCGACATCCTCATCACCACGCCCGAGTCGCTGTTCCTCATGCTCACCAGCCGGGCCCGCGAGTCGCTCCAGGGCGTGCAGACGGTGATCGTCGACGAGGTGCACGCCGTCGCGGGCACCAAGCGCGGCGCCCACCTCGCCCTCACCCTCGAGCGCCTCGACGCCCTCCTGCCCGAGCCCGCGCAACGGGTCGGGCTCTCGGCGACGGTGCGCCCGACGGAGGAGGTGGCGCGCTTCCTCGGCGGCCGGGCGCCGGTCGAGATCGTGGCCCCGCCCGCCCACAAGAGCTGGGACCTGCGGGTCGTGGTCCCGGTCGAGGACATGACCGAACCGGGCGGCGGCGACCCCGCCTTCGACGCCCCGCCCGAGGTCGAGGCCTACGACGACCTCGGCGAGTCGGTCGCCCGCCGCCGCGGCAGCATCTGGCCCCACGTCGAGCAGCGCGTGGCCGAGCTGATCCGCGAGCACACCTCGACCATCGTCTTCGCCAACTCCCGCCGCACGGCCGAGCGGCTGACGGCCCGGCTCAACGAGATCGCGACCGGCACCGACGCCGACGGGGTCGAGCCCCCGGCGGAGGTGATGGCCCAGTCCGGGGCGTCGGCCGGGGCCGCCGCCCTCCTCGCCAAGGCCCACCACGGGTCGGTCTCGAAGGAGCAACGGGCCCAGATCGAGGACGACCTCAAGGCCGGCCGGCTGCCCGCCGTGGTCGCGACGAGCAGTCTCGAGCTCGGCATCGACATGGGCGCGGTCGACCAGGTGCTCCAGATCGCCTCCCCGCCGAGCGTCGCGAGCGCCCTGCAGCGGGTCGGCCGCGCCGGCCACCAGGTCGGTGAGACCTCGAAGGGCGTGTTCTTCCCGCAGCACCGGGGCGACCTCGCCCCGGCCGCGGTGTCGGTCGCCCGGATGCGAACCGGCGGCATCGAGGCGCTGCGGGTGCCGGCCAACCCGCTCGACGTGCTCGCCCAGCAGGTGGTCGCGGCGACCGCGCTCGACGAGTGGGACGTCGACGAGCTGTTCGACGTCGTGCGCCGGAGCGCGCCGTACGCCCACCTCCCCCGCTCCGCCTTCGACGCCGTGCTCGACCTGCTCGCGGGCCGCTACCCCAGCGACGAGTTCGCCGAGCTCCGGCCGCGGATCACGTGGGACCGGGTCACCGGCCGGATCGCCGGCCGGCCCGGCGCCCAGCGGCTCGCGGTGACCAGCGGCGGCACCATCCCCGACCGGGGGCTCTACGGCGTCTTCCTCGTCGGCGGCGAGGGCCCCGGCCGGCGGGTCGGCGAGCTCGACGAGGAGATGGTCTACGAGAGCCGGGTGGGCGACGTGTTCGCCCTGGGCGCGACCAGCTGGCGGATCGAGGACATCACCCACGACCGGGTCCTGGTGTCGCCGGCACCGGGCGTGCCCGGGCGGCTGCCGTTCTGGAAGGGCGACACCCTCGGCCGCCCCGCCGAGCTGGGCGAGGCGATCGGCGCGTTCACCCGCGAGCTCGCCGCGCTCCCCGAGCAGGAGGCGCGCGACCGGGCACAGGCCGAGGGCCTCGACGCGTACGCCGCGGCCAACCTGGTCGGCTACCTCCGCGAGCAGGTCGACGCGACCCGTCTGCTCCCGAGCGACACGACGCTGCTCGTCGAGCGGTTCCGCGACGAGCTGGGCGACTGGCGGCTGGTGCTGCACTCCCCCTACGGCACCGCCGTCCACGCGCCGTGGGCGCTGGCCATCAACGCCCGGCTCCGCGAGCGCTACGGGGTCGACGGGCAGGCCATGGCCTCCGACGACGGCATCGTGATCCGGATCCCCGACACCGACGCGGAGCCACCGACCGCCGACGTCGTGGTGTTCGAGCCCGACGAGGTCGAGGAGGTCGTCACCCGCGAGGTCGGCGGGTCCGCGCTGTTCGCCAGCCGGTTCCGCGAGTGCGCGGCACGGGCCCTGCTGCTCCCCCGCCGCGACCCCGGGCGCCGGTCGCCGTTGTGGCAGCAGCGGCAGCGCGCGGCCCAGCTGCTCGAGGTCGCTGCCCGCTACCCGTCGTTCCCGATCGTGCTGGAGACGGTGCGCGAGGTGCTCAACGACGTCTACGACCTGCCGGGGCTGACCCGGCTGCTGCAACGCACCGAGCGGCGCGAGATCACCGTCACCGAGGTCGAGACGCCGGCGCCGTCGCCGTACGCCCGCACGCTGCTGTTCGGCTACGTCGCCCAGTTCGTCTACGAGGGCGACTCACCGATCGCGGAGCGGCGCGCGGCCGCACTGACCCTCGACCAGGGCCTGCTGGCCGAGCTCCTCGGCCGGGCCGAGCTGCGCGAGCTGCTCGACCCCGACGTGCTCGCCGAGGTCGAGGACGAGCTGCAGCGGCTGGCGCCCGACCGCCGGGCCCGCGACGCCGAGGGCGTGGTCGACCTGCTCCGGCTGCTCGGGCCGCTGACGCTCGACGAGCTGCTCGCACGGACCCTCCCCGACTCGCCGGTGGCCGACTGGCTGTCCGACCTGGTCGCCGCCCGCCGCGCGGTCGAGGTGCGGATGCCCTACGGGCCGGCCTGGGCGGTGGTGGAGGACGTCGCCCGGCTCCGCGACGGCCTCGGCGTCCCGGTGCCACCCGGCACGCCCGCGGTGTTCACCGAGCCGGTCGACGACCCGTTGGCCGACCTGGTGGCGCGCTACGCCCGAACCCACGGCCCGTTCACGGTGGCCGAGGTGGCGGGCCGGCTCGGCCTCGGGGCGGCCGTCGTCCGCCACACGCTCCAGCGGCTCGAGGCCCAGGGCCGCGTGCTCACCGGCGAGTTCCGCCCCACCGGCAGCGCGGGCGTCCCCGGCGCCGACGAGTGGTGCGACGCCGAGGTGCTCCGCAGGCTGCGGCGCCGCTCCCTGGCCAAGCTGCGCCACGAGATCGAGCCGGTCGAGCCGGTCGCGCTCGCCCGCTTCTCCGCCGCCTGGCAGGCGGTCTCGCCCGCGGCCAAGGGCCTGCGCGGCATCGACGGGGTGCTGCGGGCCGTCGAACAGCTCGCCGGCGCACCGGTGCCGGCCTCGGCGCTCGAGCCCCTGGTGCTCGCGTCGCGCGTGCGCGACTACGAGCCGGCCTACCTCGACGAGCTGACCGCCACCGGGGAGGTGCTCTGGGCGGGCCACGGCGGGCTGCCGGGCAGTGACGGGTGGGTCTCCCTCCACCTCGCCGACCAGGCGGCCCTCACCCTGCCGGAGCCGCAGGGCGAGGTCGACGACGAGCTGCAGCGGCAGGTGCTGACCGCGCTCGCGCCCGGCGGCGCCTGGTTCTTCCGCCAGCTCAGCAACGCGATCGGCGCCCAGGACGACGCGAGGCTCAGCGCCGCGCTGTGGGAGCTGGTGTGGTCGGGCCGGGTCAGCAACGACACGCTCACGCCGCTGCGCACGCTGACCAGCACCGGCCGCGCCGCCCACCGCAGCCGGCGTGCTGCCGCGCGGCCGGGCCGGGTCGCCCGGTCCGGCCCGCCCGAGACCGCCGGCCGCTGGGCGCTGCTGCCCGCGACCGACACCGACCCCACCCGCCGCGCGCACGCGACCGCCGAGCGGCTGCTCGACCGGCACGGCGTGGTCACCCGCGGCGCAGTCGTCAGCGAGCGGGTCCCGGGCGGCTTCGCCGCGGTCTACCGGGTCCTCTCGGCGTTCGAGGAGTCCGGCCGCTGCCGCCGCGGCTACTTCGTCGAGGGCCTCGGAGCCGCCCAGTTCGGCACCGCCGGCGCGGTCGACCGGTTGCGGACCTTCGGCCGCACCTCCGACCACGACAAGCCGGTGGCGGTCGCCCTCGCCGCCACCGACCCGGCCAACCCCTACGGCGCCGCCCTCCCCTGGCCGGCCGGGGACGACGACGGCGGCCACCGCCCGGGGCGCAAGGCCGGCGCCCTGGTCGTGCTCGTCGACGGCGCGCTGGTGCTCTACGTCGAGCGCGGCGGCCGCACCCTCCTCACCTGGAGCGACGACGTCGAGCAGCTGCGGCCCGCCGCCGAGGCGCTCTCCACCGCCGTGCGGCGCGGCACGCTCGGCCGGCTCACCGTCGAGAAGGCAGACGGCGCGCCGCTCCTCGGGGCGGGCCCGAGCGCGCTCCGCGACGCGCTCGACGCGGCCGGTTTCGTCGCCACGCCGCGCGGGTTGCGGATCCGGGGCTAACGGTGCCCGAGGGAGACGCGGTCAGGCTGACCGCCCGGCGGCTCGACCGGGGGCTGAAGGGCCGGCGGCTGGTCGCCACCGACTTCCGCTGGCCCTCGCTCGCGACCGTCGACCTGACCGGCGCCACCGTCCTCGGCACGGGCACCCACGGCAAGCACCTGCTCACCCGGTTCGACCACGACGGCCGCCTCCTGACGCTCCACACCCACCTCAAGATGGAGGGCCGCTGGCGGGTGCACGCGGCGGGCGCCCGCTGGTCCCTGCCCGCCCGGGACGCCCGGGTCGTGCTGCGCACGGAGGCGACCGAGGCGGTCGGGTTCTCGCTCGCCATCGTCGAGCTGCTGCCGACCGCCGACGAGACCTCGGTGATCGGGCACCTCGGTCCCGACCTGCTCGCCGACGGGTGGGACGAGGAGGAGGCGCTGCGCCGGTTGCTTGCGGACCCGGCCCGGCCGCTCGGCGAGGCGCTGCTCGACCAGACCGTCGTCGCCGGGATCGGCACGATCTACCTCTCCGAGGTGTGCTTCGCCCACGGCGTCCACCCGCTCACCCCGGTCGGTGAGGTGCGCGACCCGCTCCGGTTGCTGCGGCGCGCGGGTCAGATGCTGCGGATCGGGGTCGCCAACGGGCGCCCGGTGATGACCGGAGACCGCCGCGAGCCGCTCTGGGTCTACCGACGCCACCGGTTGCCGTGCCGCCGCTGCGCGACCACCGTGGAGGCCGGCCCGGTCGGCGACCGGGCGCGGGAGCGGACGACGTACTGGTGCCCCTCCTGCCAGCCGCTGCCTGAGAAGTCGCTGTGAGCGGCCCGGCGGCGGGAACACCGCGCCGGGTCGCCGACGTTTTCCTGACATGTTCCGTCACCGCCACCACAACGGACTGAAGACCGCCGGCCTGTTCGCCGCCATCTTCGGTCTGCTGCTGGCCGTCGGCGGCATGATCGCGGCGGCCACCAGCAACTCCCTGTTCATCTGGGTCTTCGCACTGATCGGCCTGGCGACCACCGCCTACGGCTACTGGAACTCCGACAAGATCGCCATCCGGGCGATGCGTGCCTACCCGGTCTCCGAGGCGCAGGCCCCGGCACTGCACCGGATCGTGCGCGAGCTGTCGCAGCGCGCCGGCCAGCCGGTGCCGCGGATCTACGTCTCGCCGACCCAGGCGCCCAACGCGTTCGCGACCGGCCGCGACCCCGAGCACGCCGCCGTCGCCGTCACCGAGGGCATCCTCGGCCTGCTCGACGAGCGCGAGCTGCGCGGCGTCCTCGGCCACGAGCTGATGCACGTCTACAACCGCGACGTGCTCACCTCGTCCGTCGCCGCGGCGATCGCGGGGGTGATCAGCTCGATCGGCCAGTTCCTCGCGTTCAGCTCGCTCTTCGGCGGCGACGACGAGCGGCCCAACCCGCTGGCGATGCTCGCCACGGCGCTGCTCGCCCCGTTCGGCGCCATGGTGATCCAGCTGGCGATCAGCAGGACCAGGGAGTACGACGCCGACGAGGACGGCGCCCGCCTCACCGGCGACCCGCTCGCCCTCGCCTCGGCGCTGCGGAAGCTGGAGCTCGGGACCCGGCGCGCGCCGCTCCCGCCGACGCCGCAGCTGCAGAACGCGAGCCACCTGATGATCGCCAACCCGTTCCGCGCCCAGGACGTGTCGCGGCTGTTCTCCACCCACCCGCCGATGGCCGACCGGGTCGCCCGGCTCGAGGCGATGGCGGGGCACAGCCTGCGCTGACGCCCCCGGAGCCGGTAGGAGCCGGCTGGATCGCGGCGACCGTCAGGCGGCGGAGGCGACGACCTCGTCGCGCTGCGGTCGCGGCGCGATCGGCGTCGGCTGCGGCACGGCGCCCTCCTCGACGGCGACCGCGTCGGCGACGTCACGGAGCACCTGGGAGAGCGGGACGTCGAGGGCGTCGCACAGCGAGGCGAGCAGCTCGGAGGACGCCTCCTTCTGGCCGCGCTCGATCTCGGAGATGTAACCGAGGCTCACCCGGGCCGTGCCCGACACCTCGCGCAGCGTGAGACCGAGCTCCGAGCGGCGCTCACGGAGCACGTCGCCGAGCGTCCGGCGGAACAGCGCCATCCCGTTCTCCCTTCTCGTCGTGCGGAGGTGGGCCGCAGGCCCGTCCGTGTGTCCCAACGCTACCCGAGCGTCGGATCTTCCGCTCCCCGCCCGGCCGGTGCGGCCTCGGACTCCCCCATCATCACCGCCAGCGCCGACAGGGCGGCGTCGATCGCTCGCTCCTGGATCCGCTCCCGATCGCCGTCGAGGTCGAGTGGCACCACCTTCGTCCCGTTCGGGCCCGCGACGGCGACGAAGACGGTCCCCACCGGCTTCCCCTCCTGGGTGTCGGGCCCGGCCACCCCCGTCGTCGAGATGCCGTACGTCGTCCCGAGCAGGTCGCGGACGCCGTTCGCCATCGACTCCGCGCATTCACCGGACACGACGCCGTGCTCGTCGACGAGGGCCTCCGGGACGTCGAGGACCCGGATCTTCGCGTCCGTCGCGTAGGTGACGACACCGCCGACGAACGCCCCCGACGACCCCGGCACGTCGGTGAGGCGGGCGGCCAGCCGGCCCCCCGTGAGCGACTCGGCGGTCGCCACGGTGTGGTCGGCGTCGACGAGGCGGTCGAGGAGCGGCTCCCACTGCTGGGGCTCCTCGGTGGTGTCGGAGGTCATCCCCCGATCGTAGAGGCACGGAGGTCCCCGCCCCGGCCGTGGCCGGGAGGGGACCTCCGTGTTCCTCAGGTGTTGCTGGGCGGCTGGTCGTGCAGGGTCAGCGCCGGACCCGGATCGTCCGCTTGACCGTCGCGCCCTTCAGCGCGGCACTGCCGGCGTAGCGGATGGTCAGCACCTTCTTGCCCTTGGTGCCGAACGCCGGGAGGCGGAGCCTGACCCTGCCGTTGACCACCTGCTTGCTGACCTTCTTGATGCCCTTGGCGTTGACGGTCACCGTGCCGCCGACCTTGATGCCGTCGGCGTTGGCCACCGTGACGGTCACCCAGGCCCGGGTCTTCCTGACCTTGACCTTCTTGGGCGTCACCTTCGCGGTCATCCTCACCGAGCCCTTGGCCACCTTGGGCGTCGCGGCGGACGTCGCCACCCCGTCGGTGTAGCCGTCGGCGGAGGCGGTGACCCGGAGGCTGATCCGCTTGCCGACGTGGCCGGCCCGCAGCTTCAGCCTCGTCCCGGTGGCGCCGGCGATCGGGGTGCCGTCCGCCAGCCACTGGAAGGCCACGTCCTCGGCCTCCGGCGTCCACTCACCGGGGGTGCCGGTGAGCGTCTTGCCGACCTGCGCCTTGCCGGTGACCGTCGGCGCCGTCTCGTTGACGACGGCCGGGACGGCCGCCGCCACGGTGATCGGGACGATCACCTCGGTGCCCGTCTCCGGGCCGACGAGCAGCAGCTCGACCTCACCGACCGGCGTGGTCACCGGCAGCGTGACGTCCACGTGGGCGGTGCCGTACTGGTCGTAACGGACGGTGCCGATGGTGTTGTCGACCGGCGCCGAGCCGATCTCCTCACCGTCGAGCATGACCAGGATCGTGTCGTCCTGGACGTCGTAGACCGGGTCCTCGGGGTTGACCCGACCGGACATCGCCAGCGACGCCACGTCGAACACGACCTGGTCCCCGGCTTCGTAAACCTCCGGAGCACCCTCCGGGAACTCGACCTCGACCCCGCGCTGCTCGTAGTCGACCGGGAGCGGCTCGTCACCCTCTTCGGTGTTGGCGAACTCCTCCATGTAGTCGACCATCGCCTGCAGGTCGACCTTGCCGGTGTCGCGCTTCTGCGTGCCGTTGGCCAGCTCGTGGAAGTTGTCGCCACCGGTGGACAGGAACGAGTTTACCGTGACCGAGTACGTCGCCTCGGGGTCGATCGGCTCGCCGTCGAGCCACATCCCCGTGACCTCGCCCTGGAAGGTCTCGGTGCTGCCCACCGTGACCGGGGTCTCGACGTAGGTGTACTTGAAGCCCTCCGAGACGCCCAGCTTGAGGAACGGCCGCGAGGGCACGGCACCGGCCGTGGTCCGCTGCCACTGCTGCTCCAGCACCGTCTCGATCTGGGCGCCCGTGAGCTGCATGTTGATCAGCGTGTTGGCGAACGGCTGGACGTTGGCGGCCTGCCGGTAGGTGACGTCGCGCGGACCGTCGCCGTCGGCGGAGCCGTCCATGTCGGCCCGCAGACCGCCCGGGTTCATGAACGCGATCTGCGCGCTCCCGGCCTCCTGCGTCTCGGTCGCCCAGCGCTGCACCTCGGCCACGAGGTTGCCCAGCGTCGACTCGCCACCGCGGTTCTCGTCCGCGAGCGGCGGCGCCGGCGGCGGTGCCGGGACCGGGAGCTTCGCCCGGCCGAACCGGTCCTCGATCTGGCCCAGCTCGACCGCTCCCAGCACGTCCGCCTCGGTCTTCGCGTCGGCGACGATCTGCTCGACGACCGGGTCGGGGGTGTAGCCCTGGTTGACCAGCGGCAGCAGCGCGGCGGTGACGTCGAGGACCTCGTTGGTGGCGGGGTCGACGTCGAACACCAGCTGGTTCAGCGCGGTGCCGTACTGGCCGGCCGAGACCACCGGGCGGCCACCGATCTCGCAGTTGTAGGCGAGGTGGGTGTGGCCGGAGATGATCGCGTCCACGTCGTCGTCGACGCCGGTGACGATGCTGCCGAACGCCGACGCCGGATCGTCGTCCATGGTGTCGCAGCTGGTGCTGGACGCGCCCTCGTGCACCAGCATCACCACGATGTCGGCGCCGTCGGCCCGCAGCTCGTCGGCGTACTGGTTGGTCGACTCCACGATGTCCTCGACCGTGATGTCGGCGATGCCGCCGGGGCTGACCAGCGACTTGAGCTCCTCGGTGGTCGCACCGACGAAGCCGACCTGCACGCCGTCGCGCTCGGTCATCCAGGTCGCCGGCACGGCCGGGTCACCCGTCGACGTGAGCGTCAGGTTGGCCGAGATGTACTCCCACTCGGCGCCACCCTCGGGGTGGTCCGCGTTCATCACCCGGTCGACCAGGTCCTCGTATCCCTGGTCGAGCTCGTGGTTGCCGACCGCGGAGACGTCGAGACCGGCCTCGTTGAGCGCGTCGATCGTCGGCTTGTCCTTCTGGATGAAGGACTCGAACGTCGACGCACCGATCAGGTCACCCGCAGCCGCGAACACCGTCGGGTAGTCCGCCTCCAGCTCCTTGACCGCCCCGGCGAGGACCGCGGCGCCGGCGGCGTTGTTGCCGTCGGCCGCCAGCCGACCGTGGAAGTCGTTGATGCCCAGCACCTGGATCTGCTTCGGCCCGTCCGCCTCGAGGGCGTCGAGGCCGACGATCTCCGGGTTGTGGTCGGAGGCGCTGTACGGCTGCTCGGTGTAGAGGATGGTCGCGTTGTAGTTGTAGCGGCTGTACTGGTTGAACACCGTCTCGTTGGCGTTGATCTCCCAGATGTCGACGCCGTCGACCATCGCCGCGGCCGCCTCGTTCGCGACCACGTGGTCGAGCGAGCCGACCTGGCCGTCGAAGTTGTAGCTGTGCTCGCCCTCCGGCGCGACCCGGCTGTAGCCGTCCTCGTAGAGGACCTGCATCGGGTCCTCCTGCGAGTAGGCGTTGAAGTCACCGGTCAGGAAGACCGCCTCGACGCCCCGGTCGGCCGCGAGCTCGTCGGCGTACGCCGACAGCGCCTCGGCCTGCGCGATCCGGTCCGGGTTGGCGTTGCCCTGGCCGGTGCCGTCGTTGGCGCCCGAGCCCTTCGACTTGAAGTGGTTCACGATGACGGCGAACTCGCTGCCCTCGGCGCCGCCGGCGGGCCTGAACACGGCCGCGAACGGCTCGCGGGCGTTGTCGAAGACCGCCTCACCGAAGAGCATGTCGGCCTCGCCGACCTGCTCGACGGCCGCCGGCTTGTAGATGAAGCCGGTGCGGATGACGTCCTGCTCGGCGACGTTGGCGGGCTCGGAGGCCGAGGCCGGGGACGCCACGTAGTCCCAGACGTCCGAGCCGGCGTCGTCGTTGAGGGCGTCGACCAGCGTGCTGAGCGCCTCGTCGCGGTCGTGGCCGTCGACGACCAGGCTGTTCTCGATCTCCTCGACCGAGACGATGTCGGCGTCGAGGGCGTTGATCGCGTTGACGATCTTCGTCTCCTGGCGGTCGAAGCTCTCCTCGTCCCAGGCGCCTCGGGCGTCGCAGCCGGTCCGCACGGCGATCGGGTTGTTCTCGCGGTCGACGTACGGCTGGCAGCCGGCCAGGTCCTCACCCAGCGTGGTGAAGTAGTTGAGCACGTTGAACGTCGCCAGCGTGAAGTCGCCACCGACCTCCTCCGGCGCGGCCGGACGGCCCTGCTCGAAGGTGACCAGGCCGGTCGGCTCCTCGACGACCTGCTCGGCCGGCTGCACCTTCCAGCCGAAGCGGTAGTCGAGGATCACCGGCTGGTCGAAGGTGACCGCGGCGCCGACCCGGACGTGGTGGTCCGGCGTGTGGTACGGGAACGGCGTGTTCCGCGCCGGCACCGTCGGCGGGTTGTCGGTGTTCCAGTACGTCGTGCTGGAGCCGTCGTCGAGGACCACCCGGTGCGCGTTGTTGTAGGCGACCCGGGCGGCGATGGCGTCCGTGTCCTGCGCGTCGATGATCTCCGTCGGCGTGACCAGCGGCTCGGTGGAGTTGGCCGCGAGGCCGATCTCGCCGAAGAAGTTGTTGCTGGTGCTGTTCGGCGGGTTGTACGCGGAGCCGTCGTGCACGTCGGTGACGGTGAAGTCGCCGGTCGGCAGGAACGCCTCGCCCTCGTGCTCCTCGCGTGCGGCCTCGAGCGCCGCGCCGGTCAGGCACGCGGTGCCCGGCAGTGCGCAGTCGGTGCCCGGGATCGTGGTGTTGGGCTCCACGTCGCCGAGGTCGGCGACCTCGGTCACGGTGCTCGCGGTGATCTCGGTGAGCGTGCCGAACTCCGACACGACACCCTCGACCTCGACCGAGTCCCCGATCTCCAGCGTCGACTCGTCGAACGTCGGCCCGAAGACGAACACGCCGTCGGAGGCGCCGGGCGTGGTGTCCGGGCCCGGGGTCTGCAGGTAGAAGCCGTTGAACCCACCGGTCGGGTACGTCGCGGTGACGACACCCTCGGTGATCACGGTGTCGCCGACCATCGGCGACGCGGCACCGGTGCCCTGGACCTCGGCGATGGTCGCCTCGACCGGGTCACCACCGCCGCCCGGGCCGCCGCCCTCGCCACCGGAGTTGGTGGGGCTGGGTGCGGCGAGGGAGAAGTCGTCGGCGTTGTTGTCGGTGTCGGTGCCCGCCTCGTCGCGGTTGAGCGAGCTCGTGGAGCTCGCCGCCCCGGCCGGCGCACCCTCGAAGCTGGCGGCCCCGGACGCGCCCACGAAGTCGACGATCCCGGCCGTCCCGGAGGTGTCGCCGGAGGTCGTGATGATGGTCGTCCCCTCCTGGAGGGCGACCTGACCGCCCGCGGCGGCCATGCTGAAGGAGGCGGTCGTGTCCGGCGTCGGCAGCGCCACGCCGTTGCCGCCGGTCGCGCTCATCTGGATCAGCCAGTGCTCGCCGGCCGGGACGCTCCCGGACAACGCGAACGGAGGACCACCCGAGTTGCCGTTGGCGGCGCGGTAGTGGATCGCCAGGCCGGAGAGGCTGATGTCCTCGTCCGTCGGGTTGTAGAGCTCGACGAAGTCGGCGTTGAAGGTGGCACCGCCGTTGCCGCCGGCGCCGTAGACCTCGGAGATGACGAGGGCGGTGCCGTCCGGGTTGGCGTGGGCGGTGGGTGTCGCGAGGAACGAAAGACCAGTGACGCTGAGTCCGAGCCCGACGGCTCCGACCACTAGCTGCTTCGGTGAGGGCATGAAGGCACTTTCCGCGAGGTGGGCACGACTCGGGCAGGCCGGTGTCCGGGTGGCCCGGACGACCGACGGGCGGGGAAGTGCCCTGACACTAAGCCTGTGCGGGGCCCCTCGGGCAAGATCCTGAGAGAAACCTGAGGCAACTGTTTCGTAACGAAACCGGAATTTCACCGGCTGGTCGGCGTACCGGTCCAGACCACCGAGCCGGCGGGACGCGGAGCGGCTCGAGAACGCTCAGCGCGCGGCGTCGGCCTTGCCGCCGCGGATCTGGTGCCGCTGCTTCCACACGTCGCGGAAGAACTCGTAGCCCGACCACAGGGTCAGCGCGAACGCGACGAGGAGCAGCGCGATCCCGACCACCCAGACCACCTCGCCGGGGACGTCGAGCCAGCCGTCGACCTCGAGCAGCGGGAGCGTGAGCAGGCCGAGGGCGCCGGCCTGGGCGAACGTCTTCCACTTGCCGCTGTTGGCGGCGGCGATGACCACAGATTTGAGGATCGAGAGCCGGAGCAGCGTGACCGCCCACTCCCGGACGAGGACGACGATGGTGATCGTCCACATCCACCAGGTGTCCATGATGATCGAGAGCCCGATGAAGGCCATGCCGGTGATCGCCTTGTCGGCGATGGGGTCGGCGATCTTGCCGAAGTCGGTGACCAGGTTGCGGCTGCGCGCGATGTCGCCGTCGACCTTGTCGGTCACCATCGCGACGAAGAAGATCCCCCAGGCCACGGTGCGCCACAGCACCGAGTCGCCGCCGTCGACCAGCAGTGCCCAGCCGTAGAAGGGCACCAGGACGATCCGCAGCGTGGTGAGCGCGTTGGGAAGGTTCCAGTTGCTCGGCTTCGTGCCCGGAGCTCCGTCGGTCATCGCTTCTCTCCCGTCGCTTCCGCCACCAGGTCGACGCCGTCGCTGGCGACCACCACCGCCTCGACCAGGTCGCCGACCCGCGCACCCTCGGCGTACCGGACCAGGGTGCTGCCGTCGACCTCCGGGCCCTGGTGGGCCGCCAGCCCCTCGACGTGGCCGTCCACGCCCGGCGCGACGTCCTCGACCAGCACCTCGACGGTCGTGCCGACGCGGTCCTCGGCGCGCTCGGCGTTGAGCTCGGTGACCAGGTCGGTGACGTGCGCCACCCGGGCACGGATCTCGTCGTCGTCGTGCTTGTCGTCGAAGCCGGCGGCCTCGGTGCCGTCCTCGTCGGAGTAGCCGAAGACACCGGTGACGTCCATCCGGGCGGCGACCAGGAAGTCGCAGAGCACTTGGAAGTCGTGCTCGGTCTCGCCGGGGAAGCCGACGATGACGTTCGACCGCACGCCCGCCTCCGGCGCCAGCGCCCGCACCTGCTCGAGCAGGCCGAGGAAGCTGTCGGGGTCGCCGAAGCGGCGCATCCGCCGCAGCACGGTGGGGCTCGCGTGCTGGAACGAGAGGTCGAAGTACGGCGCGACGCCCGGCGTCGTCGCGATCGCCTCGATCAGGCCCGGCCTGGTCTCGGCCGGCTGCAGGTAGGAGACGCGCACCCGGTCGACGCCGTCGACGGCCGCCAGCTCCGGCAGCAGCGTCTCGAGCAGCCGCAGGTCGCCGAGGTCCTTGCCGTAGGAGGTGGAGTTCTCGGAGACGAGGAACAGCTCCCGCGCGCCCTGGCCGGCGAGCCACGCCGCCTCGGCGAGCACGTCGGAGGGGCGCCGGCTGACGAAGGAGCCGCGGAAGGTCGGGATCGCGCAGAACGTGCACCGGCGGTCGCAGCCGCTGGCGAGCTTGAGCGCCGCCATCGGTCCGCTGTCGAGCCGCGCGCGGGCCTCGAGGGTCGCCGGCGCGGCCGCGGGCCGGTCGGCCGGGCTGATCGGCAGCAGCTTGCGGCGGTCGCGCGGCGTGTGCGGGTGTGGCCGCTCCCCCGCCACGATCGAGCGGAGCCGCGACGCGATGTCGGTGTAGTCGTCGAACCCGAGCACCGCGTCGGCCTCGGGCAGCGACTCGGCCAGCTCGGCGCCGTACCGCTCCGCGAGGCACCCGACGGCGACCACGGCCCGGGGTCGGCCCGACTCCTTGAGGTCCGCGGCCTCCAGCAGGGTGTCGATCGAGTCCTTCTTGGCGGCGTCGACGAACCCGCAGGTGTTGACCACCACCGTGTCGGCGGCCTCGGGGTCGTCGACCAGGGCGAACCCGTCGGCGGCCAGGCGGCCGGCGAGCTCCTCGGAGTCGACGTCGTTGCGCGCGCAGCCGAGGGTCAGCAGCGCGACCGCGAGCGGGGCGGAGCCGTCGGCGGGCGTGCCGGTGCCGGGCGTGCCGGTGCCGGGTGTGCCGGTGCCGGGTTCGGGGCTGGTCTCGGTGGTCGTCATGGCTGACCGCCAGTATGGCGGCTCCCCGATCCCCCGCGCGAAACGCCGACCCGGCTCGTCTCTGCGCGCCACGAGGCTCGACCCGGCTCGTCTCTGCGCGCCACGAGGCTCGACCCGTCGCATCTCTGCGCGCCACGAGGCTCGACCCGGCTCATCTCTGCAGCGCAACGTGCAGAAATGAGCCGGGTCGGCGCGGTTTCGTTGCAGAAATCAGCCGGGTCGGCACCTTCTGCGTGCAGAGATCAGCCGGGTCAGCACCTTCTGCGTGCAGAGATGAGCCGGGTCGGCGTCTTGTCAGGGGGCGGGGATCGCCTTGGTGACCTCGGCGCCGGTCTCGCCGAGCGGCTCCGGGTCCTGGCCGTCGACCGAGATCTCGACCGAGCCGTCGGAGCTCCACACCCGCACCGGCGGGACGACCTCGAGCTCCGCGGTCTGCCCGAAGGCGAGCGGGCCGTCGAGGACGATGTCGCCGCTCCCGTCGCGGACGACGAGCCGGGCGCCGCCGCCGGAGGCGGTCAGCGTGACCGGGACGGCGGCCGCCTTCTTGGGGCCGTTGGCGATCCCGGCGCTCTGGTTGAGCGTGTCGACCGAGGAGACCTCGACCGGGCCGTCCATCAGCAGCTTGGCGACCGACCACACCAGCACCGCCGCCATGATCGCCGCCACCAGCACCGACCAGTTGCGGCCGCCGCGGGTGCCGCGGATCGCCCCGCCGGCGCCGGTCGCGAGCTCGGACTCGAAGACCCGGCGCGGGTCGATGGGGGCGTCGGCGTACTTCTCGTCGTACGTCGCGACCAGCGGCCCCGCGTCGACGCCGAGCACCCGGGACAGCGTCCGCAGGTGGCCGCGCGCGTAGAAGTCGCCGCCGCAGGGCCCGAAGTCGTCGACCTCGATCGCCTCGATCACGTGCGGGCGGATCCGCGTCCGCTCCGAGAGCTGGTCGACCGTCAGCCGCAGCCGCTCGCGCGCCGCCTCGAGCTGGGGCCCGATCACCGGCTCGGCCGCGGGCCGCACCGCCAGGTCGTCGAGGACGACGGTGAGGGCGTGGTCGGGGTCCGCCCCCTCCTCCGGCAGCGCCCGCAGCTCGGGGTCGAGCCGGAGGGCGTTCGCGCCCACGGTCGGGTGGGTGCCGGTGTGCGCGTCGAGGTTCCGTCGGACCTCGGGCCGGTGCACCTCGACCCGCGCGGGCGCGACCACCGGGCGGCCCGGGTCGGGGGCGCCGCCGTCCACGGCCTCGATCTCGTCGGTCGACGCGTCGCCGTCGACGGCCGGGATCGAGTCGACGGTGTCGGTCTCGTCGGCCAGGCCCGAGGTCGCAGCCGGGTCGGAGGTGTCGGAGGTGTCGGAGGGGGCGGGACCGGCCATCTCCTCGACCCCGTCCTCGGGACCCGCCTCGCCCTCGTCCTCGGCCAGCCCCGGCACGACCTCCACCACGTCGGCGCGGCCGTCGGCCAGCGCGGCCAGCTCGTCGCTCAGGCCGGAGCGGTCGGCACCGACCACCCGCGTCGCGAGGGTCAGGGGGACGATCAGCTGCCGGCCGTCGTCGCCGACCACCAGCAGGTGGCCGTCGCGGAGCGCGCGGCGCGGCAGGTGCTCGAGGCACTCGACGCCGTCCCACGCGATCCCCTGCCAGGTCGCGCCCTTCCGCAGCCGGACCCCGAGCGGGTCGGCCACGAGCAGCGGCGCGCGGCCGTCGAGCAGTGCCGCCAGGTGCAGCACGGTGACCAGGGCGAGCACCCCGAATGTCGCCCAGTCGAGGGCGCCGCCGTGGTCGAACGCCCGAAGGGCGAAGGCGACGGCGAGGACGGCGGCGACGGCACCGACGACGCCCGACAGGACGACGTGGCGGCGCACCTCCACCTGCGGCGCCGGCGCGTCGGGCGGCGCCGCCGCGTGGGCGTCGGGCTGGGTCTCGGGCTGGTTCTCGGGCTGGTTCTCGGGCTGGGTCTCGGGCTGGGTCTCGTCGGTCATGACGTCATGCCTCTCCCTGGATCGTCGCGATCACGGAGTCGAGCTCGTCGGGCTTGACCAGGACGTCGCGGGCCTTGGAGCCTTCGCTCGGCCCGACCACGCCCCGGCTCTCGAGGATGTCCATCAGCCGGCCGGCCTTGGCGAAGCCGACCCGGAGCTTGCGCTGCAGCATCGACGTGGAGCCGAACTGCGTGGAGACGACGAGCTCGATCGCCTGCACGACGAGGTCGAGGTCGTCGCCGATGTCGTCGTCGAGCACCTTGCCGCCGCCCTGCGGAGCGGTGACGTCCTCACGGTAGGTCGGCTTGAGCTGGCCCTTGCAGTGCTTGACGACCTGGTGGATCTCCGCCTCGGTCACCCAGCTGCCCTGGACTCTTATCGGCTTCGACGCACCCATCGGCAGGAACAGCCCGTCACCCTGGCCGACCAGCTTCTCCGCGCCCGGCTGGTCGAGGATGACCCGGCTGTCGGCCAGCGACGAGGTCGCGAACGCCAGCCGCGACGGCACGTTGGCCTTGATCAGGCCGGTGACGACGTCGACCGAGGGGCGCTGGGTCGCGAGCACCAGGTGGATGCCGGCGGCGCGCGCGAGCTGGGTGATCCGGACGATCGCGTCCTCGACGTCGCGCGGCGCGACCATCATCAGGTCCGCGAGCTCGTCGACGATGACCAGCAGGTAGGGGTACGGCGTCAGCTGGCGCTCGCTGCCGGGCGGCACCTCGACCTTCCCCGCACGGACGGCCTTGTTGAAGTCGTCGACGTGGCGGAACCCGAAGTTGGCGAGGTCGTCGTAGCGCAGGTCCATCTCGCGCACGACCCACTGCAGTGCCTCGGCGGCCTTCTTGGGGTTGGTGATGATCGGCGTGATCAGGTGGGGCACGCCCTCGTAGGCGTTGAGCTCCACCCGCTTGGGGTCGACCATGATCATCCGCACCTCGTCGGGCGTGGCCCGCATCAGCACCGAGGTGATCATCGAGTTGATGAAGCTGGACTTTCCGGAGCCGGTGGCGCCGGCGACCAGGAGGTGCGGCATCTTCGCGAGGTTTGCCACGACGAAGCCGCCCTCGACGTCCTTGCCGAGGCCGGACACCATCGGGTGGTGGTCGTTGCGCGCCGCGTTGGAGCGCAGCACGTCGCCGAGGGAGACGATCTCCTTGTCGGTGTTGGGGATCTCCACACCGACCGCGGACTTGCCCGGGATCGGGCTGAGGATCCGCACGTCCTCGGAGCCGACGGCGTAGGAGATGTTGCGCGCGACGCCGAGGATCTTCTCGACCTTCACACCGGTGCCGAGCTCGATCTCGTACCGGGTGACCGTCGGGCCGCGCGTGTAGCCGGTCACCTGGGCGTCGATGCCGAACTCGTCGAGCACCTGGCTCAGCTTGTCGACGACCGCGTCGCTGGCCTTCGACCGGGCACGGTGCGGCGAGCCGGGCTTGAGCACGTCGCCGGCCGGCAGCGTGTAGGCGATGTCGCCGGACAGCGCCAGCTGCTCGACGCGCTGCGGCAGCGGGCTGTGCGGCGGCGGCTCCAGCTCGCCGGTCTCCTCCTGCGCGACGGGGGCCGGCGGCTCCGTCTCGGCGGGGTCCTCGAGCGGGATGTCGATCGGCTCCCGGAGCTCCATCGACTCCTCGGTGCTGGGTTCGGCCTTGCGGCCGCGCCGCTTCTTCCGCGGCTCGGTGAGCAGCGGGGTGTCGTAGGCCGGGTCGCCCATCAGCGGGTCGACGGTGTCGTCACCGCCCCGCGCCCGGATCGGCTGCGTCTGCTCGTCCGCGTCGTCGCCGGCGCCGTGCGGGTGGCCCAGCAGCACGTCGCCGAGCTCGCGCAGCCGGTCGGGCACCCGGTAGAGCGGGGTCGCCGTGATGACGAGGACGCCGAAGAACGCGAGCATCGCGAGCAGCGGGACGACGACGTACGACGACCGCAGCAGGTCGAGCAGCAGCGCCGAGACGACGTACCCGACCGCTCCCCCGCCCTCGCGCAGCGGCGAGGTGTCGCCGCTGACCGGCTCGGGGCTGCCGTTGGCGATGTGGACGATGCCGAGCAGGCCGAACGCGAACGTGGTCCAGCCGATCACCTGCCGGCCGACCGGGCCGTTGCGCACCGGGTCGCGCATCACCCGCCAGCCGGCGAGGAGGACCAGCAGCGGGACGAACCAGCCGACCTTGCCGACGCTGCCGGCGACGACCGTGCGCACCAGCTCCATCGCGCCGCCCGGCACCTCGAACCACACGCCCGCGGCGACGACCAGCGCCAGGCCGCACAGCAGCAGCCCGACACCGTCGCGGCGCTGCTCCGGCTCGATCTCCTTGGCGCCGCCGACGATGCCCCGCACCACGGCTCCGACGCCGTGCGCGATCCCGAGCCACACCGCGGCCAGGGCGCGGGCGAGCGCGGTGAAGAACCGCGCCACCGGGCCGGGGCCGCTGCGGACGGCACGCGGTGCCGGTCGCCGGGACTTCGTGGCCCGGGACTTGGACGTACTCCGTGGTCGCGAGCTGGTGCCTGCCTTGCCGCTGCTGCGGCTGGTGGACGTGCTCCGGCTGCGCGACCGCGGCGGGGAAGACGTACGGGTCGCCATGCTGCGACCCTACTCATTCGTCACTCCAGCCACAGGGATCACGGATGCGTGTCGTCACGCCGGATCCGGCGAAGTGAGCAACCGGTAACAAGAACCCGACACGCCGAGAAAATCAAGGTCTAGATCCGCACCGAGCCGACTCCTAGGGTGCCGGATGGTGCCCCCTCTCGGGCCGCACCTCCCGCAATTCATGCATGGGAAGGGACCACTCGGTGAAAATTCTGTCTCGGGGCCACAGCTTGACGCTCGGCCTCGCCCTCATCGCCGCCGGCCTGGCGGCACCCCCGATGATGAACACCGCGACGGCGGCGCCCAAGCCGGACCCCACCGCGGTCGAGAAGATCCGGCAGGCCGCCGACGGCGCCGTGGCACTCCGCACCAACCCCGCGACCGGCAAGGCAGGCATCGTCCGCGCCAAGGCGCGCGGCGGCGACCTGCTGCCGTCCGTGGCCGCCGACACCGTCGCGGAGGCCAAGGCCAAGGCCGACCGGTACGTCGACCGCTACGCCGCCGACGTGTTCGGCGTGGAGGCCAGCCAGCTCGAGCCGACCGAGGTCTTCACGGACCGCTACGGCTCCTCGATCACCTTCACCCAGTCCTACGACGGCATCCCCGTCTTCGGCGCCGAGCTGAAGGCGCACGTCGACAAGAGCGGCCGGCTCACGTCGGTCAACGGCTTCGTCGCGCCCGACGCCGAGGTCGACACCACCGCGACGGTCTCCGAGGAGCAGGCGACGGCCCGGGCCCTCGGCGCGGTCAAGAGCCGCCCGTCGGGCTACGAGGACGCCCTCCCGGACGCCGTCGCCGACACCCTCGAGGTGCGCTCGGCCGACCAGGCGATCTACCGGATGGGCTCCACCCGCGGCATCCCGGGCAAGTCCCGGCTCGCGTGGGTGGTCGAGGTCTGGAACCAGGACACGGTCCGCGAGACCGTCATCCTGGACGCCGCCACCGGCAAGGTCCTCAACCGCTGGTCGATGATGGCGCACGCCCTCGACCGCGAGCTCTACGAGGGGGCCTACGACCCGGAGAACCTGGTCTGGGAGGAGGGCGACCCGTTCCCGGGCGAGCTCGACGAGGACCAGCAGAACGAGGTCCTCGGCACGGCCGAGGCCTACTGGATGTTCATGAACACCTTCGGCTACGACGCCTGGGACGGCGAGGGCGGCCAGATGATCACGGTCAACAACGACCCGACCATCAACTGCCCCAACGCCAACTGGAACGGCGTCACGACCAACTACTGCACCGGCGTCACCGGTGACGACACGGTCGCGCACGAGTGGGGCCACGCCTACACCGAGTCGACCTCGGGCCTCATCTACCAGTGGCAGTCGGGCGCGATGAACGAGGCGTACTCCGACATCTGGGGCGAGACGGTCGACATGCTCAACGACCGCCACAACGAGGGCGGCGAGACGCAGGACGACCCGGTGCTGCGCACGCCCGGCCAGTGCTCGGACTACACCCGCTCCGCGGTCGACATGGAGATCACCGCCCCGGAGGAGGTCGCCGGTCCCTGTGAGGCGATCCCGGCGTCCTTCGGCCCGGTGTTCGGCCAGGAGCCCGTGACGGGCACCGCCGTGGTGGCGACCGACGAGGCCAACGAGGAGGGCCCGACGACCACCGACGGCTGCACGGCGTACGACAACGCCGACGAGGTCGAGGGCCAGTGGGCCTACGTCGACCGCGGCACCTGCACCTTCCAGGTCAAGGCGGACAACGCCGTGGCCGCGGGTGCGGTCGGCATCGTGGTCGGCAACACCGAGTCCGGTGCGATGACGTCGATGTCGGGCGTCGCCGACCTCTACGGCGTGATGGTGTCGTACACGGACGGCGCGAAGTTCAAGGAGGCCGGCGAGCCCGTGTCCTTCGAGATCTCCGCGGTGCCGGCTGACACGGACGAGACGTACCGCTGGCTCTCCGGCGAGTCCGACCCGGCGTTCGGCGGCGCGATCCGCGACATGTGGAACCCGAACTGCTACGGCGACCCGGGCCGCGTCTCCGACGCCGAGTACACCTGCGACGAGGAGTACGACGACGCGGGGGGCGTGCACACCAACTCCGGTGTGGTCAACCGCACCTTCGCGATCCTCGTCGACGGCCTCCCCGGTGTCGTCCAGCCGATCGGGCTGGACAAGGCGGCCAACATCTTCTGGCACACGCAGACCAACCACCTGACGCCGACCTCGGGCTTCGCCGAGCTGGCCGACGGCCTGGAGGCCTCGTGCGCCACGCTGACCGGCCAGGACATCAACGCGGTGACGCTCGGCGAGCCGACGGAGCCCGACGGCTCCGACGGTGCGGCCACGCCCGAGCTGGCCGACCCGATCACCGGCGCCGACTGCGCAGCGGTGACCGACGCCATCGCCGAGACCCAGCTGCGGAGGGAGCCCGTGAAGTGCAACTTCCAGCCGCTGCTCGAGAAGGGTGAGGTCTCCTGCGGCAAGGGCCTCGAGTCGACCACGACCTGGTCGGAGGACTTCGAGGACGGCCTCGAGGGCTGGACCCAGGACCACGAGTTCGGCAACTACGGCGGGATCGGCTTCCCGCAGCTCGGCGGCGCCGTCCACCACCCGTGGGTGACGACCGACGACATGCCGACGGTCACCGACTACCCCGGTGGCAGCGGGAGCCGGGCGCCGTCCACGGTCGCCTACGGTGCCGACCCGACGACCGGCAGCTGCGCGGGCGACGAGGACGACGAGTCGTCCCGCAACGGGCTGATCTCGCCGGTCATCGAGGTCCCGGAGGGCTTCCAGCCGCGGCTCTCGTTCGACCACCTCGTGGCGACCGAGGCGCTGTACGACGGCGGCAACGTCAAGTACAGCACCGACGGCGGGGAGACCTTCGAGGTCGTTCCTGACGACGCGTGGGTGTTCAACGAGCCGCGCGGGGAGCTCGAGACGGCCGCGGCCGGCAACAGCAACCCGCTGGCCGGCGAGCCCGGCTTCACCGGCACCGACGGCGGCGAGAGCACCGGGTCGTGGGGCACCTCGGTCATCAGCCTGCCGCGGCTCGGCCTGATCCCGGGCGACACCGTGCAGTTCCGGTTCGACATGGGTCGCGACGGCTGCAACGGTGTCGACGGCTGGTACGTCGACGACGTCCGGGTGACCATCTGCGAGGAGGCCGACGAGGCTCCCGCGAAGGCCAACACCAACACCAAGGTGGTCTCGGTCAAGCCCAAGAAGATCAAGCGCAACAAGCCCTTCACCGTCAAGGTGAAGGTCAACAGCGCCGACACCCCGAAGGGCAAGGTGCAGATCCGCAAGGGCAAGCGGGTCCTGGCCCGGGGCACGCTCAACAAGAACGGCGTGGTCACCATCAAGGTGGGCAAGCGCAAGCTCGCGGTCGGGCGGCACCAGCTGGTCGCCGTCTACCTCGGCAACGCGTCGTTCAAGGCGAGCAGGGACACCTTCCGGGTGCGGGTGGTCCGCAGGTGACCACCGCCTGACCCTGGCGCAGCACGAAGACGGGCCCCGCTCCTCCTCCGGGAGGGGCGGGGCCCTTCGTCTGCGCAGTCTGCGCGGTCTGCGCGGCCTGGGCGGCTTGCGCGGTCTGGGCGGCGGAGTCCGGCGACCGGCTGCTACGCCTCGACGACGACCGGGATGATCATCGGCCGGCGACGGTGGGTGTTGCTCACCCAGCGCCCGATCGTGCGGCGCACCGTCTGCTGCAGCTGGTAGGTGTCGGTGTTGCCTTCCTCGATCGAGCGGTTGACCGCGTCGACGATCGGCTGCTTGATGCCCTCGAAGTCGGAGTGGGCCCAGGCGTGACCGCGGGCGTGGATCTCGGGCCCGGCGGAGACCTTCCCGGCGACCGAGTCGACGACCACGATCACCGAGATGAAGCCCTCCTCACCGAGGATCCGGCGGTCCTTCAGCTCGGCCTCGGTCACGTCGCCGATCGACTGGCCGTCGACGAACACGTAGCCCACGTCGACCTTGCCGACCACCTTCGCGACGCCGTCGACCAGGTCGACCACGACGCCGTCCTCGGCGTAGACGACGTTGTCGACGCCGGTCTCCTTGGCCAGCGCGCCGTTGGCCAGCATGTGCCGGATCTCGCCGTGGACCGGCAGCACGTTGCGGGGCCGCACGATGTTGTAGCAGTAGAGCAGCTCGCCGGCGCTGGCGTGGCCGCTGACGTGCACGAGTGCGTTGCCCTTGTGCACGACGTGGGCGCCCCACCGGGCGAGGCCGTTGATGACGCGGTAGACCGCGTTCTCGTTGCCGGGGATCAGGCTGGACGCCAGCACCACGGTGTCGCCCGCCTCCAGGTGGACGAAGTTGTGGGTGCGGTTGGCGATCCGCGCGAGAGCGCTCATCGGCTCCCCCTGCGACCCGGTCGAGATCAGCACCTGCCGCTCCGGCGGCAGCTCGGCGAGCTCCTTGGCCTCGACCATCACGCCGGGCGGGATCGTGAGGTAGCCGAGGTCGCGGGCGATGCCCATGTTGCGCACCATCGACCGGCCGACGAACGCGACCTTGCGGCCGTGGGCGACGGCGGTGTCGAGGATCTGCTGCACGCGGTGCACGTGGGAGGCGAAGCAGGCGACGATGATCCGCTGGTCGGCGTCGCGGAAGACCTGGTCGAGGACCGGGGTGATCTTCTTCTCCTGGGTGGTGAAGCCCGGCACCTCGGCGTTGGTGGAGTCGGTCAGGAAGAGGTCGACCCCCTCCTCCCCCAGCCGGGCGAACGCCCGCAGGTCGGTGATCCGGCCGTCGAGCGGCAGCTGGTCCATCTTGAAGTCGCCGGTGTGCAGCACCATCCCGGCGCCGGTGCGGATCGCCACGGCGAGCGCGTCGGGGATCGAGTGGTTGACGGCGACGAACTCGAGGTCGAACGGGCCGAAGCTGACCCGGTCGCCCTCCTTGACCGTCTGGAACGCGGTCTGCTTGAGCCGGTGCTCGCGGATCTTGCTGTTGACCAGGGCGAGGGTCAGCTCGGAGCCGACGAGGGGGATGTCCTCCCGCTCGCGGAGCAGGTACGGCGTCGCGCCGATGTGGTCCTCGTGACCGTGGGTCAGCACCAGCGCCTCGACGGCGTCGAGCCGGTCGCGGATGGGGGCGAAGTCGGGGAGGATCAGGTCGACGCCGGGGTGGTGCTCGTCGGGGAAGAGGACGCCGCAGTCGACGATCAGGAGCCGGCCGTCGTACTCGAAGACGGTCATGTTGCGGCCGACCTCGCCGAGGCCGCCGAGGGGGATGACCCGCAGGCCGCCCTTCGGCAGCTCCGCCGGGGGGCCGAGCTCGGGGTGCGGGTGGCTCATGCAACGACCTCGACGCCAGCGGCCTCCAGGCCGGCCCGGAGGGCGGCGAGCTCGGTGTCGTCGAGCTCGACGAGGGGCGACCGGACCCGTCGGTTGTCGAGCACGCCGACGAGCTGCAGCGCCGCCTTCGCCGTGGTGGCGCCGTAGTTGGGGGCACCCATGATCGCCTCGATCGCAGGCAGCATCCCGGAGTAGCTGTCGCGGGCGGCCACCGGGTCTCCGTGGTGGAACGCCTCGAGCATCTGCCGCAGCCGGTCGCCCAGCACGTGGCCGACGACGGAGACGAAGCCCACGGCGCCGTGGGCGAGCCAGGCCAGGTTGAGCGCGTCGTCGCCGGAGTAGATCGCGAACCCCAGGTCGACCAGTCGGGTGCCGCGGGCGAGGTCGCCGGTGGCCTCCTTCACGGCGACCACCGTGTCCCAGCCGGCGACCTCCCGGTAGACCTCGAGGCCGATCGTCGTGCCCGTCCGACCGGGGACGTCGTAGAGCATCACCGGGACGTCGGACGCCGAGGCGACCTGGCGGAAGTGCTCGAGGAGCCCGCGCTGGCCCGGCTTGCTGTAGTACGGCGTCACCAGCAGCAGGCCGTCGGCGCCGACCTTCTCGGCCTGCCGGGCGAGCTCGAGCGAGGTGCGGGTGTCGTTGGTGCCGACCCCGGCCACCAGCGTGACGTCGGGCCCGACGGCGTCGCGGACGGCGGCGAGGACCTCGCCATCCTCGGCGACGGTGGTCGTCGGCGACTCGCCGGTCGTGCCCGAGACCACGATCCCGTCGTGCCCGTGGTCGACGAGGTGGCGTGCAACCTTCTGGGCCCCGTCGAAGTCAATTGTCATGTCCTCCCGCAAGGGGGTGACCATCGCGGTCAGCACGGTGCCGAAGGGGGGCGCAGTCATGGATCAAGGCTATCCCCTGCGGCGCGTGCCCCCGGCGACGCGGGGCCGGACCGGCGCCGCGGACGGCACGCGGACGCCGGTAATGGCCCGGCGAGCGCCGCGAGGTGATGTAATCCGGACGCACATTCGATCGGGGAGGATCCGCGCGTTGTCCATCACTGCTGCCTGCCGGTACGTCGGCGTCGCGCTGCTGGCGGTCGCGACCGCGCTGCTCGCCGCCGTGGCGGGGCCGACCGACGCCCGTGGCGGCGCGCCGACGCTGGCGGCCGGGGCCGCCCCGGACCGGCGACCCAACATCGTGCTGATCCTCACCGACGACATGCGCAAGGACGAGATGCGCTTCATGCCGCACGTGCGGCGGATGCTGGTCGCCCAGGGCACGTCGTACACCGCTGCGATCTCGCCTAACCCGATCTGCTGCCCCGCCCGGGCGGAGATCCTCACCGGGCAGTACGGCCACAACAACGGCGTCCAGACCAACCGGGGCCGGTGGGGCGGCTACCAGAGCCTCCGCGACCCCGACGACACGATCGCCGCGTGGTTGCAGGACGCCGGCTACCTCACCTCGCACCACGGCAAGTACCTGAACTTCTACCAGCTGGAGTGGTCGGCCCGGGAACCCGGCTGGACGGTCTGGGACACCCAGGTCCGCGGCACCTACACCTACGACAAGCACGCCGCCTTCACCAACGGCGACGTCTACCGCAACCGCTACATCTCCGGCATCGTCGCCGCACGCAGCAACCGGGCGATCACGCGGTTCTCGAGGGCCGACCAGCCGTTCTTCACCGTCATCAACCACGTCGCGCCGCACAACGCGGCCGAGGCGGAGGAGGACGACGCGTGGGGAGTGCCCGTGGCCCAGCGCAAGTACCGCCGCCACTACACCCGGCTGCGACCGACGTCCTCCCGCAAGCCGTCGTACCTCGAGAAGGACGTCTCCGACCTGCCGAGCGACCTCCGTCGGCACTCCACGACGCACCGGCGGATGACCCAGTTCGCGCGAGCCCGCGCCCGGGCGCTGCGCTCCGCCGACGACGCGGTCGCTGCGACCATCCGCCGCCTCGCGCGGCTCGGTGAGCTCGACAACACCTACGTCGTCTTCGCCTCCGACAACGGCTTCCTCCTGGGCGAGCACCGGCTGCGCGGCAAGGACCTGCCGTTCGACGAGGCCCTGGAGATCCCGCTGGTCGTCCGCGGTCCCGGCATCGCCCGCGGCGCCCGGGTGAACGAGCCGGTGAGCCTCGTGGACCTCACGGCGACCTTCCTCGACTGGGCCGGCGGGGTCGAGCCCGGCCGGACCCTCGACGGGGTGAGCCTGCGCCGGCTGACGCGCGGCAGCCGCGACACCCTCCCCATCCAGGTCGGCGACACCGTCGCGGACGCGACGCCGGGGTGGAAGTACTGGGGCGTCACCACCCGCCGCTACCTCTACGCGATGCACGCCGGGCACCCCAGCACCGGCGTGCTCTTCGACCGGCGGCGCGACCCCCACGCCCTGGTCAACCGGCTCTACGACCCGGCCTACGCCCGCATCCGCGCCGAGCTCGAGCGACGGACGCTGCTGCTGGTCAGGTGCAACGGTCAAAAGAGCTGCAACCAGGCGTTCGGACCGATGCCGGGTCCCAAGCCGTCCGCCGGCGGCCGGCTCGCCGAGCCGCTCCCGGCCGTGCCGCCGCCGGGCATCCGTCCGCCCGGCGACGACCACTGACTGCTCACCCCCCGGCCGTCCGGGTGGCGCGGACCGGTCACACGTGCGGCATGACGTCCTCGGCCACCAGGTGCAGGTGGTCGAGGTCGGCGAGGTCCAGCACCTGCAGGTACACGCGCTCGGCGCCGGCCTCCGCGTAGGTGCCGATCTTGTCGACGACCTCCTGCGGGGTGCCGGCCAGCCCGTTGGTCCGCAGCTCGTCGACCTCGCGGCCGATCGCCGCCGCCCGGCGGGCGATCTCCGCCTCGTCCTTGCCGACGCAGAGCACGAGGGCGTTGGACCAGGTCAGCGACCCCGGGTCGCGCCCGATCTCCTCGCAGGCGGCGCGCACCCGGGCGAACTGCTCCCGGGTCGTCTCCACGTCGACGAACGGGAGGTTGAACTCGTCGGCGTACGCCGCCGTGAGGGCTGGCGTGCGCTTCTTGCCCAGCCCGCCGACGACGACCGGCGGCCCGCCGCGGCGGCCGCCGTCCTGCACCGGCTTGGGCAGCGCGGGCGAGTCGGCGAGCTGGTAGTGCCGCCCCGCGAAGTCGTAGGTCTCCCCAACGGGTGTCGCCCACAGCCCGGTGACCAGCTCGAGCTGCTCGGCGAACCGCTCGAAGCGCTCGCGGGTGTCGGGGAACGGGATCCCGTAGGCGGTGTGCTCGGCGGCGAACCAGCCGGCTCCGAGCCCGAGCTCGACCCGGCCGCCGCTCATCTGGTCGACCTGGGCGACCTGGATGGCGAGCACGCCGGGGTGGCGGAAGGTGGCGCTCGTCATCAGGGTGCCGAGCCGGATCGTGGTGGTGTCGCGGGCCAGGCCGGCGAGCGTGGTCCACGCGTCGGTCGGCCCGGGCAGCCCGTCCCCGCCCATCGTCAGGTAGTGGTCGGACCGGAAGAAGGCGCCGAAGCCGAGCTGCTCGGCGGTGCGGGCGACGGCGAGGAGGTCGTCGTACGTCGCGCCTTGCTGGGGTTCGGTGAAGACTCTGAGCTCCATGGCTCCTAGCCTTCCAGACGCCTCATGACCGGTCGTCGACGCGCCGCCACCACACGATCTCGAAGCCGTCCCGCGGCTCCCGGCGCACCTCGCGCCACTCGGCGCGGTCGAACGCCGGGTAGAACGTGTCGCCCTCGGGACTGAGGTGGACCTCGCTGATGACCTGCTCGTCGGCGAACGGCAGCGCCGCCGCGTAGACGGCCGCACCGCCGGCCACCATCACCTGCCGGTCGGCCGGGGAGCCGGTGAGCAGCCGGTCGGCGAGCTCGAGGGCCTCCGGCACGTCGTGGGCGACGTGGACGCCGTCGTCGGACCAGCCGGGATCGCCCGTGAGCACGACGGTGGTGCGTCCGGGCAGCGGCCGGCCGATGCCCTCGTGCGTGGTGCGCCCCATGAGGAGCACGTGCCCGGTGGTGAGGGCCTTGAAGTGGTCCCAGTCGGCCTGGATCTTCCACGGGATGCCCCGTGCCGCGCCGATGACGCCGTTCTCCGCCACCGCGGCGACCATGGTCACCGTCCTGCCGCCCGGGGTCATCCGGTGGCGCCGATCGTGGAATCGGTGGACACTCGCGCAGTCATGGGACGAAGCCTGCCATCCGCCGTCGTGGCGCTGCTGCTCGCCACGACGGCGGCGTGCTCGACGGAGGGCTCCGACGTCGACGAGCCCCGCGGCGGCGCCGAGGAGTCGCCGTCGGTGGTCGTGGTGCCTCCGTCGACGCCGAGCGGCCGGGTGGAGGCCGAGCTGCTGCAGTACTCCCGCGACGCGGCCCGCGGCCGGATCCAGGTCTGGCTCGAGAACGGGACGGCCGACGACCTCGAGCCCACCCGGATCGTCTACGACGACCCCCGCCTCTCCCGGCCGATCCGCGCCCAGCGGCTGCGCACCGATCCGGCAGGGTCGCGGCGCGGCTACCCGCTCCCGCTGCCCGAGCCGCGCTGCGACGCCGTGCCGCCACGGGACGCCGTCGTCGTGGTGCACACCGCGTCCGGGCGGCAGACGGTGCCGGTGACCGACCCGGTCGACGTCGTGGGCCAGTACGTCGCCGCGCGCTGCTTCGAGGCCGACGTACGCCGCCTGGTCGACCTGCGCTGGGCCGACACGGTCCCCGCGCGCGCAGGGACCGGCACGCTGACACTGGTCGCGACGCCGACCGGACGGCCCGGAGCGGTCGAGGTCGTCGACGTGGGCGGGACCCCGATCTTCGGTTCACCGCCCGGCGAGTCGTGGGCGATCGGCGCCCGCGTCCGCAGCCCCGGCCCGGCGCGCCGGTTCGAGCTGCCGGTCGCGCCAGTGCGCTGCGACAGCCACGCCTTCCTCGAGGCCGGCGGGGCGACCGCCTTCCGGCTCACCCTCCGCGTGGGCGGGCGCACGGGCCAGTTCGTGCTGCGGATGTCGCCCACGGGCGGCCGTGCGGCGATCGACTACGGCCTCCGGGCCTGCCACCTCGGCCGGGACGGCTGAGCGGCCGACCCGCGGACACGGAGGTCGTCGTCAGACGGCGATCGGCGCCTTGATCGCCGGGTGCGGGTCATAGCCCTCGACCCGCACGTGCTCGAGGTCGAAGGCGTCGATCTCGGTGACCGACGGGTCCAACCACAGGGTCGGCAGCGGCCGCGGCTCACGGGTCAGCTGGAGCCGCGCCTGCTCGAGGTGGTTGGAGTAGAGGTGGGCGTCCCCGAGCGTGTGCACGAAGTCGCCGACGCGCAGGCCGGTGACCTGCGCGACCATGTGGGTCAGCAGGGCGTAGGACGCGATGTTGAACGGCACGCCGAGGAACACGTCGGCCGAGCGCTGGTAGAGCTGGCAGCTGAGCCGCCCCTCCGCGACGTAGAACTGGAACAGCGTGTGGCACGGCGCCAGCGCCATCCGTGGGATGTCGGCCGGGTTCCACGCCGAGACCACGTGGCGGCGGCTGTCGGGGTCGCTGCGGATCTGGTCGATCACCTGCGCGAGCTGGTCGATGTGCCGCCCGTCGGGCGCCGGCCACGACCGCCACTGCGCGCCGTAGACCGGCCCGAGGTCGCCGTCGTCGTCGGCCCACTCGTCCCAGATCGTCACGCCGCGGTCCTGCAGCCACTTGACGTTGGTGTCGCCGCGGAGGAACCACAGCAGCTCGGCGAACACCGACCGGGTGTGCACCTTCTTCGTCGTCACCAGCGGGAAGCCGTCGGCGAGGTCGAACCGCATCTGGTGGCCGAACACGCTCCGCGTCCCGGTGCCGGTGCGGTCGCCCTTCTCCACCCCCTCGTCGAGGATCCGGCGGACGAGATCGAGGTAGGCCTGCACGGCGCCCAGCCTAGTTGGTGGCCGGGGCGGCTGGCGGGACGCTCGCGGGCGAGAGCAGGTGCGGCTACGCGCTGAGCGACATCGGTCCGTACACCTCGCGGTCGACGTCGAAGAGCGTCACCGCGGCGACGCCCTCCTCGGCGAGGGCCGACCAGGTCTCCCCGATCCACGACTCGGCGTCGGCCTGGCTGGCGAACCGGCGGCCGCCGTACTCCTCGGCCGCGGGGCCGCTGAGCTCGACCTCGTTGCCCGCGGAGTCCTCGAGGCGCCACCACCACGGGCGCTCGGCAGGGGACGGCTGGCGGAAGAGCGGAGGGGGATCGGGAAGGTTCACGACTCACGCACCTGGGTCCGGACGAACGGCGGTCTCGTGACTTGGAACGTCTCGCGGCGCCCCCGCACGTCGACCGCGACCTCGGCGTCGTCGGCGACGACCGACGCCACCAGTGCCAGGCCGATGCCCTTCCGCAGGGTCGGCGAGAACGTGCCGGACGTGATCTCGCCCAGCAGCACGTCGGGCACCAGGCTCACCGACATGTGCGGCCGGGGGATCGCCCGCCCGGCGGCGACCAGCCCGACCAGCCGGCGCCGCGGGCCCTTCTCCTTCTCGGCGAGCAGCGCGTCGCGGCCCCAGAACTCCGGCTTCGACCACCCGACCGCCCACCCGAGGCGCGCCTCGTTGGGCGTGACGTCGGGCCGGATGTCCTGGCCGTGCAGCGGGTAGCCCATCTCGGTGCGCAGCGTGTCGCGGGCGCCGAGGCCGCACGGCACGATGCCGTGCTCGGCGCCGGCCTCGAGCAACGCGTCCCAGAGCTCGCCGGCACCCTCGGCGGGAGCGATCAGCTCGTAGCCCCGCTCCCCCGTGTAGCCGGTGCGGCACACGGTCAGGGCGCGACCGCCGAGCTCGGCGTCGACGAAGCTCATGTACTCGTGGCCGACCGGCAGCCCCAGCGCCGACAGCACCGCGTCCGACCGCGGCCCCTGCACGGCGAGCACCACCTGCTCGTGGTGCTGGTCGGTGACCGTCACCCCGTCCGGCAGGTCCGCGAGCAGCCGGCGCACCACCTCCGCGCTGTTGGCCGCGTTGGGCACCAGCAGCACGTCGTCGTCGCTCTTGTAGTAGGCGATGACGTCGTCGACGATGCCGCCGGTCGTGGGGTCGCAGCACAGCGTGTACTGCGCCTTCCCGGGGTGGATCCGGCCGAGGTCGTTGGTCAGTGTCCGGTTCACGTACCCCGCCGCACCGCTGCCGCGGACGGCGACCTTGCCGAGGTGGCTCACGTCGAACACGCCGACCGCCTCGCGCACCGCGGTGTGCTCCTTGACGACGCCGGTCGGGTACTCCAGCGGCATCTCCCAGCCACCGAACTCCGCGAGCTTGGCGCCGGCCGCGACGTGCCGGTCGTGCAGCGGCGAGTGGGACAGCAGAGGAGGGCTCGGGTCGGGCATGGCGGCGAATCTACCCCGGGCTGTGTCTATCCTGCCGCGGTGACGACGTACGCGCTCCGGACCGCCAGTCCCGCCAAGACCCGCGCCGAGGCGGTGGTGGTGGGCGTGCTGGCCGGCGAGGGGCGCGGCGGCGCCCGCCTGGCCGACGGGGGCCAGGACGTCGCCGATGCCTACGGCCGTCGGCTCGCGCCCCTGCTCGCCACCGTCGGCATGACCGGCAAGCCCGGCGAGGTGGTCAAGGTGCCCACCGCCGGCACGATCGGCTCGCCGCTGCTGGTCCTCGTCGGCCTGGGCAGCGAACCCGATCCACTCGCCGTCCGCCGGGCCGCCGGCACCGCCGCCCGCGCGGTCACCAACGCGGCGACGGTCGCGATCGCACTGCCGGCCGCCACCCCGGAGCTGGTGCGGGCCGTGATCGAGGGCTACCGGCTCGGCGGGTACTCCTTCTCCCGCTACAAGAGCGGCGCGTCCGACACCGCACCCGCCGAGATCGTCGTCCTCTCACCGGTCGCGCGGCGGAAGGAGACCGTCGCCGCGTTCGACGAGGCGCAGCTCGTCGTCGACGCCGTGGTCGCCGCCCGCGACTGGGTCAACACGCCTCCGGCGGACCTGACGCCGCCGCTCCTCGCCGACGAGGTCGCCGCCGCCGCGCGGAAGGTCCGCGGGGTGAAGGTGACGGTGCACGACGAGGACCGGCTCGCCGAGCTGGGCTGTGGCGGCATCCTCGCCGTCGGCGCCGGGTCCGCGGCCCCGCCACGACTGGTGGAGCTCGAGTACCGGCCCAAGGGCGCGACCACCCACGTCGCGCTGGTCGGGAAGGGCATCACGTTCGACTCCGGCGGCCTGACCATCAAGCCGGGGACGAGCTTGCCGACGATGAAGGAGGACATGGCCGGCGCCGCGGCGGTCGTCCAGGCCGTGCTCGCGATCGCCCGGCTGGGTCTGCCCGTGCGCGTCACCGGCGTCGCCGCGCTGGCCGAGAACATGATCGGTGGCGCGTCGATGCGGCCGGGCGACGTGATCACGACCTACGGCGGCACGACGATCGAGATCTCCAACACCGACGCCGAGGGGAGGCTGGTGCTCGCCGACGCGCTCGGCCGGGCGGTCGAGCGCGAGCCGGACCTGGTCGTCGACGTCGCGACGCTCACGGCCCACATGGTGCTCGCCCTCGGCGAGCGGATCTGTGGCGTCATGGGCGACGACACCGTGGTCGAGCAGGTGCTCGCCGCCGCGGAAGCGGCCGGCGAGGAAGCGTGGCCGATGCCGATCCCGGAGCACATGGAGGAGCGGATCCGCAGCTCGAAGGTCGCCGACCTCTCCCAGCACGACTGGATCCGCTGGGGCGGCGGCCTGTTCGCCGCGGCCTTCCTCCGCACCTTCACCGGCGGGCTGCCGTGGGCGCACCTCGACATCGCCGGGCCCGCGTTCAACAAGGGCGGCCCGACGGGGCACTGGACGTCGGGCGGCACCGGGTTCGGCGTCGCGACCCTCGTCGAGCTGGCCCGCTCGCTGGCGGCGCCGACCGACTGAGCAGCCACGCCCGGGCGACGCGCTACTCCGGCAGCGGCGGCCGGCCCTGCTTCTGCGCCTTGCGCACCCGCGTGTTGTAGTCGCGCATCCGCTGCGGGATGCCGACCACGGCGGCGTCGTACGACGGCACCTGGTGGCGGTTGCAGAAGTCGTGCGCCCACTGGACGCCCGGGACCCGCCGGCGCGTCCACTCGCCGTCGTGCGCGACCAGGAGCAGCGTCACCTCGCTGACGGCCGTGCGCGGCTCGACGAACCCCTCGACCCCGCGCCGGGCGGCCACCCACTCACGCAGGTGCTGCTCGTCGACCTTGTCGGCCGCGCGCACCCGCGTCGACCCGGTCCGCGCCGCGTCCTTCGCCGGCCCGCTCATCCTCGGTCCCCGCCGGAACCGGTCCCACAACGCCATGGCACCAGTGTGCCCGATCCGCCTCCTGTCGTCCGGACGTCGGCTCGGACACGAGCGGTTTGGCCGAGGTCGTTGCGCCGCGCATCCAGGAGGGTGCAAGGATGGTCCGCGCACTCGTGGACAGGGAAGGAGCAGTGGTGGCCGAGGCGGACGACGGCGAGGTCGACGTACTCATCCTCGGTGCGGGGTCCGGCGGCTACGCCTGCGCCCTCCGCGCCGCGCAGCTCGGCCTGACCGTTGCACTCGTCGAGCAGGCCAAGCTCGGCGGAACCTGCCTCCACGTGGGCTGCATCCCCACCAAGGCGCTGCTCCACGCTGCCGAGGTCGCCGACGCCGCCCGCGAGGCCGAGACCTTCGGCGTGCTCGCCAAGCTCGACGGTGTCGACGCCGCGGGCGTCCGGTCCTACGCCGACAGCGTGGTCGACCGGCTGTTCAAGGGCCTCTCGGGCCTGGTCCGCAGCCGCGGCATCCGCGTCGTCGAGGGCACCGGCCGGCTGACCGGTCCGCGCGAGGTCACCGTCGAGGGCCCCGACGGCACCACCACCCTCACCGGGCGCAACGTCGTGCTCGCCACCGGCTCCGCCCCTCGGGCGCTGCCGGGCATCGACGTCGACGGCACCCGGGTGCTGACCTCCGACGACGCGCTGCGCCTCGACCAGGTGCCCGGCTCGGCGGTCGTCCTCGGCGGCGGTGTGATCGGGTGCGAGTTCGCCAGCGTGTGGCGCAGCTTCGGCGCCGACGTGACCGTCGTCGAGGCGCTGCCGCGGCTGCTGCCCCCCGAGGACGCCGCTTCCTCCGCGGCCCTCGAGCGTGCGTTCCGCAAGCGCGGCATCACCGTCCGCACCGCGACGTCCGTCGAGCAGGTCGCGACCGACGACTCCGGGGTCGCCGTCACCCTCTCCGACGGCACCTCCCTGACCGCCGACGTGCTGCTGGTGGCCGTCGGCCGCGTGCCCCGCACCGAGGGCCTCGGCTACGACGAGCAGGGCGTGACCCTCGACCGTGGCCACGTCGTCGTCGACGAGCGCTGCCGCACCGCCGCCGACGGGGTGTGGGCGGTCGGCGACATCACCCCCGGCCTCCAGCTCGCGCACCGCGGCTTCCAGCAGGGCATCCACGTGGCCGAGCAGCTCGCGGGGCTCGACCCGCGTCCGATCGACGAGCGCGGCATCCCGCGCGTCACCTACTCCCGGCCCGAGGTCGCGTCCGTCGGCCTGACCGAGGAGCAGGCCCGGGAGCAGCACGGCGACGACGCGGTGACCACGCTGACCTACGACCTCGCCGGCAACGGCCGCAGCCAGATCCTGCGCACCCAGGGCTTCGTCAAGCTGGTGCGGCAGGTCGACGGCCCGGTGGTCGGCGTCCACCTCGTCGGCGAGCGGGTCGGCGAGCTCATCGGCGAGGCGCAGCTGGTCTACGGCTGGGAGGCGCACCCCGAGGACGTCGCCCCGCTGGTCCACGCGCACCCGACGCAGAACGAGGCGCTGGGCGAGGCGTTCCTCGCCCTCGCCGGCAAGCCGCTCCACACCCACAGCTGACCCGATCCACCCCACAGCAGTTCCAGCACCGACCCAGCCAGACCCAAGCGAAGACGAGGAATCCATGGCCACCGAAGTCAACCTCCCGGCACTCGGCGAATCCGTCACCGAGGGCACCGTCACCCGCTGGCTCAAGCAAGTCGGCGACCAGGTCGCGGTCGACGAGCCGCTGCTGGAGGTCTCCACCGACAAGGTCGACACCGAGATCCCCTCCCCCGTCGCCGGGACCCTGCTCGAGATCAAGGCCAACGAGGACGACACGGTGGAGGTCGGTGCCGTGCTCGCGATCGTCGGCGCCGAGGACGAGGCCTCCGCCGGCTCCGGTGACGCGCCCGAGCCGGACCAGTCCGGGCAGCAGGAGGAGCAGGCGCCTCAGCAGGAGGAGCAGAGCGCCGAGCAGGAGGAGCCGAGCCCGCAGGCGCAGCAGCCGGCGCCGGCCGAGCAGCCCTCGGCACCCGAGCCGCCGCGCTCCGAGACCCCGCCCCAGTCGGGTGGCCAGTCGGGTGAGCAGTCGGGTGGCCGGTCCGGTGGTGGCGACAGCACGCCGGTGACCCTGCCCGCGCTCGGCGAGTCGGTGACCGAGGGCACCGTCACCCGCTGGCTCAAGCAGGTCGGGGACGAGGTGGCCGTCGACGAGCCGCTGCTCGAGGTCTCCACCGACAAGGTCGACACCGAGATCCCCTCCCCCGTCGCCGGCACCCTGCTCGAGATCAAGGCGAGCGAGGACGAGACGGTCGAGGTGGGCGCCGAGCTGGCGATCATCGGCTCCGGCAGTCCGGCGCCGCAGCAGCAGGAGCAGGCTCCGGAGCCGCAGCAGCAGGAGCAGGCCCCGGAGCCGCAGCAGCAGGAGGCGCCCGCGCCCCAGCAGCAGGAAGAGCCGAAGCCGGCGCCCCAGCAGCAGGAGCAGGCTCCTGCGCCGCGCCAGGAGGAGAAGCAGGAGCAGCCGCAGCCGTCGGCGCCGAGCGGCGACGGCCCGGGCTACGTGACGCCGCTGGTGCGCAAGCTCGCGGCGCAGCACGACGTCGACCTGGCGACCGTCCAGGGCTCCGGCGTCGGCGGCCGGATCCGCAAGCAGGACGTGCTCGACGCGGCCGCGAAGAAGTCCCAGCCCGCCCCGGCGGCGGCCCCTGCGGCCTCCCCCGCCGCGGCCTCCCCGGCTTCCTCCGCGCCGGCGCCGGCGAGCCCGTCGCCGCTGCGCGGGCGCACGGAGAAGGTCAGCCGGCTGCGCAAGATCATCGCGGAGCGGATGGTCGAGTCGCTGCACGTGTCGGCCCAGCTCACGCAGGTGGTGGAGGTCGACGTCACCAACGTCGCCCGACTGCGCGAGAGCGTGAAGCAGGACTTCGTGGCCCGCGAGGGCGTGAAGCTGTCGTACCTGCCGTTCTTCGCCAAGGCGGCGATCGACGCGCTCAAGGAGCACCCGGCGCTCAACGCGACGCTCGACATGGAGGCGGGCACGGTCACCTACCACGACCAGGAGCACCTCGCGATCGCCGTCGACACCGAGAAGGGCCTCATCACCCCGGTGGTGAAGGGCGCCGGCGACCTGTCGATCTCGGGCCTGGCGAAGAAGATCGCCGACATCGCCCAGCGCACCCGCACCAACAAGATCGGCCCCGACGAGCTGTCCGGCGGCACGTTCACGATCACGAACCTCGGCAGCGTCGGCGCCCTCTGGGACACGCCGATCATCAACCAGCCGCAGGTCGCGATCCTCGGCCCGGGCGCGGTCGTCAAGCGGCCGGTCGTCATCGACGACCCGCAGCTCGGCGAGACCATCGCCGTCCGGCACATGGTCTACCTCGCCCTGACCTACGACCACCGGCTGGTCGACGGCGCCGACGCCGGCCGGTTCCTCCAGGACGTCAAGAAGCGCCTCGAGGCCGGCAAGTTCGAGGTGTGAGGGACGACGACCGACAGCCGTGAACGAGCGCCGGGTGCCCGCGAGGGCACCCGGCGCTCGTCGTACCGGCTAGAAGTCCTCGTCGAACCCGACGGTGCCCTTGACGCCGACCTGGTAGGCCGAGACCCGGCGCTCGAAGAAGTTCGACAGCTCCTGGACGTCCTGCAGCTCCATGAACGCGAGCGGGTTCGCCGTCCCGTAGATCGGCTCGAGGCCGAGCCGCTGCATCCGGCGGTCGGCGACGTGCTCGAGGTAGGCGCGCATGTCCGCGGTCGAGAGACCGGCGACGCCCCCGCCGAGGAGGTCCTCGGCGAACTGCGCCTCGGCGTCCACGCCCTCGACGAGCATCTGCCGCACCTGCGCCGCCAGCTCGTCGTCGAACAGCCCGGGCTCCTCCTGCCGGACGGTGTCGACGACGTCGAACGCGAACGCCATGTGCATCGACTCGTCGCGGAACACCCAGTTGGTGCCGGAGGCGAGTCCGTTGAGCAGGCCTCGCGAGCGCAGGAAGTACACGTAGGCGAAGGCGCCGTAGAAGAACAACCCCTCGATGACCGCGGCGAAGCAGATCAGGTTGAGCAGGAACGCCCGCCGGTCCTCGCGCGTCTCCAGCCGGTCGAGCGCGAAGACCGAGTCGATCCACTTGAAGCAGAAGTCCGCCTTGTGCTTGATCGACGGGATGTTGTCGACCGCCGCGAACGCCGCGTGCCGCTCGGCCTCGTCGGGCACGTAGGTGTCGAGGAGCGTCAGGTAGAACTGGACGTGCACCGCCTCCTCGAAGAGCTGGCGCGACAGGTAGAGCCGGCCCTCCGGGCAGTTGACGTGCTGGTAGAGGTTGAGCACGAGGTTGTTGGCGACGATGGTGTCACCGGTCGCGAAGAACGCCACCAACCGCGACACCAGGTGCCGCTCGGCGTCGGTGAGCCGGTCGAGGTCGGCGAGGTCGGAGTGCAGGTCGACCTCCTCGACGGTCCAGGTGTTCTTGATGGCGTCGCGGTACCGGTCGTAGAAGTGCGGGTACCGCATCGGGCGCAGGGTCAGGTTCATCCCGGGGTCGAGCAGCATCCGGGTCTCGGAGTGGTCGGTCGCGGCGGTGGGGTTCTCGGTGGTGGTCACTGGCAGGCCTCGCAGGTCTCGGGGTTCTCCAGGGAGCAGGCGACTGCCTCCTGGTCGGTCGGGGTGGTTCTCTGGCTGGCCGGGAGGGTGGCCGGTCGGGTGGCCGGGGCGACCGCGACGGTCGCCTGCTGGATCCGGGTGGCGGGCCGCGAGCGCAGGTAGTACGTCGTCTTCAGTCCCGCGCGCCACGCGTAGCGGTACATCGACGAGAGCTTTCCGATCGACGGGCCGGCCATGAAGAGGTTGAGCGACTGGCTCTGGTCGACATAGGGCGCACGCGCCGCGGCGAGGTCGATCAGCGCCCGCTGCGGCAGCTCCCAGGCAGTGCGGAAGAGCCGCCGCACCTCCTCCGGCAGGGCCGGCACGTCCTGCACCGAGCCCTCGGCGCGCTTGATCGCCTCCCGCACCTCGGGTGTCCACAAGCCGCGCTGCTTGAGCTCCCGGACCAGGGCGGTGTTGACCTGGAGGAACTCCCCGGAGAGGGTCTCGCGCTTGAACAGGTTGGACACCTGCGGCTCGATGCACTCGTAGCAGCCGGCGATCGACGCGATCGTCGCCGTCGGAGCGATGGCGACCAGCAGCGCGTTGCGCAGCCCGTGCTCGGCCACCCGCTCGCGCAGCGCCGCCCAGCGCTCGGTCTGGGTCGGCGTGACGTCCCACAGGTCCGGCTGCAGCTGCCCGCCCGCCGCGCGCGTCTCGGGGAACGCCGGGTGCGGCCCGAAGGTGGCGGCGAGGTCGCAGGAGACCTCGAGCGCGGTCAGGTACACCTCCTCCGCGATCCGGGTCGACAGCTCCCGTGCCTCGTCGGAGTCGAAGGGCAGCCCGAGTGCGAAGAACACGTCCTGCAGACCCATCAAGCCCAACCCGATCGGCCTCCACCGCGGGTTGGAGCGGGCCGCCTCCCGGCTCGGGTAGTAGTTGATGTCGATCACCCGGTCGAGCAGGGGCACGGCCGTGCGCACCGTGTCGCGGAGCCGCTCCCAGTCGAGGTCGCCCTCCGCGAGGTGGCGGGCGAGGTTCACCGAGCCCAGGTTGCACACGGCCGTCTCCTCGTCGGAGGAGACCTCGATGATCTCGGTGCACAGGTTGGACAGGTGCACGACCGGGCCGCCGTCGTCCCGGGTCTGGTTGCAGGTGCGGTTGGCCGCGTCCTTGAACGTCATCCAGCCGTTGCCGGTCTGGGCGAGGGTGCGCATCATCCGGCCGTAGAGGTCGCGCGCCCGCACGGTGCGGACGACCCGTCCCTCGGCCTCCGCCCGGCGGTAGGCCGCGTCGAAGGCGTCGCCCCACAGGTCCGGCAGCTCCGGTGCCTGGTCGGGGTCGACCAGCGACCACTCCTCGTCGGCCTCCACCCGGCGCATGAACTCGTCCGGGACCCAGTTCGCGAGGTTGAGGTTGTGCGTCCGACGGGCGTCCTCCCCGGTGTTGTCACGCAGCTCGAGGAACTCCTCGATGTCCGGGTGCCACGGCTCGAGGTAGACGCAGGCCGCGCCCTTGCGGCGACCACCCTGGTTGACCGCGGCCACCGAGGCGTCGAGCGTGCGCAGGAACGGCACGATGCCGTTGGAACGCCCGTTGGTGCCCCGGATCAGCGCACCGCGGGACCGGACACGGGAGAAGGCGAGCCCGATCCCGCCGGCGAACTTCGACAGCCGGGCCACCTGGTGGTAGCGGCTGTAGATCGAGTCCAGCTCGTCCCGAGGCGAGTCGAGCAGGTAGCACGACGACATCTGCGTGTGCCTCGTGCCGGAGTTGAACAGCGTCGGGCTGCTCGGCAGGTAGGCCAGCGACGACATCAGCCGGTAGAACCGGACCGCCTCCCCCGGTGTGGTCGCCAGCCCGCACGCGACGCGCAGCAGGAAGTACTGAGGCGTCTCGACGACGAGCCGGGTCGACGGGTGGCGGAGCAGGTAGCGGTCGTACACGGTCCGCAGCCCGAAGTACTCGAACCGGCGGTCCCCTTCGGGGTCGACCGCGAAGTCGAGCTTGCGCGCGTGGTCCTTGACGAACCGGGCGGTCTCGTCGCCGATCAGCCCCTCCGCGTGGCCGAGCGCGACCGCCTGGCTGAACGAGGCGACGCCCTGGTTGCGCACCTCCTTGTCGATGTAGCCCGCCAGGAGGCGGGCAGCGAGCCGGGAGTACTCCGGCTCCTCCCCGATCATCTCCGCGGCGGTCTGGATCGACAGCCGGTCGAGCTCCGCGGTGGTGGCGCCGTCGTAGAGCCCGCTGATCGTGCGCGTCGCGACCCGCATCGGGTCGACGTCCGGCAGGTCGCCGGCGACCCGGTCGACGGCGCGGACGATCTTGTCGACGTCGACGGGCTCGGTGTCCCCGTTGCGCTTGCGCACCCGCATCGGGGTGCGCCCTGGTGTGGCAGTGACCGTCACTTCTCTCTCCTCGCGAGATCGGTCCTGGACGGTCCGGGCGTCGCGGGAGGACGGGCACGGGCAGCCGCGCGCGGCGCGCCACCGACCAGCCGTCGGCCCTCCCTCGAGGCCTCGGACCACCACGCCCGGCGGGCGTGGTGCGCTGGCAGGTCTTCGGACTCGCGGGCTCGCCGCAGCCAGGCACCTGCCTGGCCCCGACCCCTACTGACCGTCGCTTCCCAGGACGCCGGCTTGCGTCCCAGTGCTGTTGACGGCGGTCGTTCCCACTCACCGCTGCGGGGCAGTCCCGGACTCGCACCGGGTTCCCTCTTTCCTCGATCGCCCCGAGGGGCTCTCGAACCAGCTGCGGCACCACCATATGTGGGGGTCGACTCGTCGTGCGGGACGACATCTTGTGCCGGCGTGTCGGCGACGTCGGAGTGGCTCGCTCCGGCGCGTGGCATGGCAGGGTGGGCGCCATGACGTCGCTCCACGTGGTGATGGCGGGCAGCTCGGGGTTCCTCGGCGGTCACCTGCGGGCCGAGCTCGAGCGGCGGGGACACCGGGTGACGGCGCTGGTCCGGCGCCCGGCCCGGTCCGCCGCCGAGTCGAGCTGGGACCCGGACGCCGACCGCGTCGACGCCGACCTGGTGGCGTCGGCCGACGTCGTCGTCAACCTCGCCGGCTCGCCGACGCTCGGCAACCCGTGGTCCTCGCGGTGGGCCCGCCGGCTGCGGGAGAGCCGGCTCCGCACCACCGGCCTGCTCGCCGAGACGATCGCCGCCGCTGCCCGGGCGGGCACCGCGCCGGCGTTCGTCGCGGGCAACGGTGTCGGGTGGTACGGCGACCACGGCGCCGCCGTGCTCACCGAGGACGCCGACACGCGCGGTCACGCGTTCATGACGACGGTCTGCCGCGAGTGGCAGGCGGCCACGGCCCCGGCGGCCTCGGCCGGCGCCAGGGTCGCGGTGCTGCGCACCGCGCCGGTGATGGACCGCACCAGCCCGCCGCTGAAGCAGCAGCTGCTGCAGTTCCGGCTGGGTCTCGGCGGCCGGCTCGGCTCCGGCAGGCAGTACCTGCCGATGATCTCGTTGCGCGACTGGGTCGGCGCGGCGGCGTACGTCGTCGAGCACCCGACGGCGTCGGGGCCGGTCAACCTGTGCTGCGTCGAGACACCGACGAACGCGGAGTTCACGGCGACGCTGGCGGCCGCCGTCGGCCGGCCGGCAGTGCTCCACGCGCCGCGCCCGGCGGTGCGGGCGGCCGGGCGGCTCACCTCGGAGGTGCTGGGCTCGATGCGCACCCGGCCGGAGCGGCTCCTCACGCTCGGCTACGAGTTCCACGACCCCGACGTGGCGGCGGTGGTGCGCGCTGGGACCGCCGGCGAGCGCTGAGGCCCGGTCACCCGGCGACGTCGCGGACCGACGCGAGCACCCAGCGGTCCGCCGTACGTCGGAACGCCAGGCGCCGGGTGCTCACACCGTCGCGCGGCAGCCGGAGGTCGGTCGGGCCGGCGGTCCGCTCCACGACGGCGCCGGACGCGAGCCGGTCGGTGACGACGAGGACCAGCCGGTCGGCCGTCGCCAGTCGGGCGCGGGTGGCGAGGACCTGCATCCGCACCCGGCGGACCCGCAGCCCGCGCGCCGACCAGCGCCGCAGCATCGCGATGTCGCGGTCACCGGCCGCCGATCCCGGCAGGTAGAGCCGGCGCAGCGCACCGACGTCCCCGCGCGCCCACGCGGCCGCGCGGGCCCGGTCCCAGGAGTGCAGCACGGCCACCGCGCCCGGCGTGCGCCCCGCCCGGGACGCCTCCCCCTGCCGGGCGACGGTGGCCGGCCGTTCCTGTGGCGCCCGGTCGTCGGAGCAGGACCACACCGTCCCGGCCGCCACTGCGACCGTGGCGAGGAGCGCCACCGGCCCGCGGAGCCGGGCCCGTGGCCGGTGCGAGTGGCGGCCAGGCATGGGTCCGTCCTACCCCGGACCGGCGGTCGGGCGCACCCGGCTCTCCACAGGGCGGCCGCGGCCCCGGAGTAGGCTCGCGGTCGTGAGCGAGCTGCAGTTCCAGGAGCTGGGCCTGGGGGGCACACCCGTCGACTACGTCGAGGCCTGGGAGCTCCAGCGCCGGGTGCACGCCGAGGTGGCCGACGGCGCCCGGCCGGGCACCGTCCTGCTCCTCGAGCACCCACCCGTCTTCACCGCGGGTCGGCGGACCGACCCGCACGAGCGACCCGCCGACCCCGGCGGCGCCGCGGTGGTCGACGTCGACCGCGGCGGCAAGGTGACCTTCCACGGTCCGGGACAGCTGGTGGGCTACCCCATCGTCGAGCTGCCCGACCAGGTCAAGGTCGTCGACTACGTGCGCCGCGTCGAGGAGGCGCTGATCGCCGTCTGCCGCGACCTCGGCGTCGCGACCGCCCGGGTGCCCGGTCGCACCGGCGTCTGGCTGCGGGCCGACGACCGCGGGCCGGAACGCAAGATCGCCGCGATCGGCATCCGAGTCCGGCGCCGCGTCACCATGCACGGGTTCTCGCTCAACTGCGGTGTCGACCTGGGGTGGTACGACCGGTTCGTCCCCTGCGGCATCGACGACGCCGGCGTCACGAGCCTCTCCCGCGAGCTGGGCCGCGAGGTGACGGTCACCGAGGTGCTGCCCTCGGTCCGCCGCCACCTCTCCGACCTGCTGGCCTGGCAGCCCTACGTGCGGACCCCCGACTACGAGCCGCGGCCCGAGCCCGGCCGGGTCCCTCGGGTGCCGCTGCTCACGCCGGGGCGGTAGCAGCCGACCGCCCTCGGCGCCCCGGCGTGTCCCCGCGCGCCCGGACCGCCCGGCGTGGTCGGATCGTCCGGGCGTCGACGGACGACGCCGGACGGGGGCGCGTGTGGTGAGCGAGCTGGTCATCGAGACCACCGGGCTGCGGAAGGAGTTCCGCAGCCGGCGCGGGGGGCTCCGCGTGGCCGTGCAGGGCCTCGACCTCGCCGTGCCGGCAGGCGGCGTGCACGGGTTCCTCGGGCCCAACGGGTCGGGCAAGACCACCACGATCCGGATGCTCCTCGGGCTCGCGCGGCCGACGGCAGGCACGATGCGGCTCTTCGGGCGCCCCGTGCCGGCCCAGCTCCCGCACGTGATCGGGCGGGTGGGCGCCGTGGTGGAGTCACCGAAGTTCTCCCCCAACTTCAGCGGCCGCCGCAACCTCCAGCTGCTCGCCGGCGCCATCGGTGCCACGCCCGCACGCGTCGACCACGCGATCGAGACCGTCCGCCTCACCGGCCGCGACAAGGACCGCTACCGGTCCTACTCCCTCGGCATGAAGCAGCGGTTGGCGATCGCGGCGACCCTCCTCAAGCAGCCGGACCTGATGATCCTCGACGAGCCGACCAACGGCCTCGACCCCGCGGGCATCCGGGAGATCCGGGAGACCATCCGTGACCTGGGCTCGTCCGGTGTCACGGTGCTGCTCAGCTCGCACATCCTCGCCGAGGTGCAGCAGGTCTGCACCAGCGCGACGATCATCGGCGCCGGGCGGCTGCTGGCGTCCGGCACCGTCGACGAGCTGCTCGGCAGTGGGTCGGCGTACCGGCTGGTCGCGCCGGACACCGCGGCCGCCGCGGAGGTGCTGGACCGCGCCGGGTTCGTCCCCAGCCACGTCGACGGCGCCGTCCACGTCGAGGCCGACGACCCGGGCGAGCTGACCCGGGTGCTCGGCGAGGCCGGGATCTGGCTCACCGAGCTCGCCCCCCTGCGCGCGGACCTCGAGTCCTACTTCCTCGAGCTCACCGAGGGCGAGCAGCTGGGTGAGCCGACGGCGGCGCAGCGTGCCGGAGGTGCCGCATGAGCCGCCTGCTCCGGGTCGAGCTGACCCGGCTCCTCTGCCGGCGCGCGGTCCTCGTCCTCCTCGCTCTCGCCGTCGTGGTCCCGCTCGTCATCGGCGTCGCCCGGGTCCTCAACACCGCTCCCCCGTCGGAGGCCGACCGGGCACAGGCCGAGCAGGCGATCGCGCGGGACGTCTCCTCGCGCTGGTGGCAGCGCGACGTCGAGCGGTGCACCGATCGGCCGCGGCAGTACGGCGTCCCGGCAGGGGCGGCCGACCTGCGTGCGGCCTGCGAGGAGACGCTCACCCCGCGGGTCGACGAGTACCTCTGGTACGACGAGCTGCGGCTGGCCGAGGAGCGCGACGAGGGCTCGGGGCTCGCCGTCGTCATCGTGCTCGCGATCCTGATGCTGCTCGTCGGCACCACCTTCGCCGGGCACGACTGGGCGAGCGGATCGGTCAGCAACCAGCTGCTGTTCGAGACCCGCAGGACCCGTGTGTGGGTGGCCAAGGGCGCGGTCGTGACCGCCTTCGCGGCAGCGGTGACCGCGGTGGTCGTCACCGCCTACTGGCTGGCGCTCTACCTCGTCGCCGGCAGTCGCGACCTCCGGGTCCGCGACGGGGTGCTGGTCGACTGCCTGCAGATGGGCGGCCGCGGCGCCCTGGTCGCCGGCGGCGTGGCGCTGGCCGGCTACGCCCTCACCATGCTCTTCCGCAGCACCGTGGCGGCGCTCGGCACGCTCCTCGCCCTGGGGCTCGCCGGCGGCGTGGTGCTCGCGGTGATCGGGGTCGACTCGGTGTGGAACCCCGGCCTCAACCTCGCCGCGGTGGTCCTCGACGGCGCGACCTACTGGGTCGACGAGCCGTGCGGACCGGGGAGCGCCGAGATGTGTGGGGTCGAGCGGGTGCTGCCGCTCGGCCGCGGCGCTGCGTACGTCTCCGCGATCCTCCTCGCCGCGGTCGCCGCGTCGGTCGTGTCGTTCCGGCGCCGCGACGTGCCCTGAGCCGGGCGGGCCGGGCGCGGGCCGCGCGACGCCCGCCGAGTAGTCTGGAGCGCGTGACGACCGCTCCCGCCCCGCAGCCCGAAGGTCGCAAGCTCCTCCGCCTCGAGGTGCGCAACGCGCAGACCCCGATCGAGCGGAAGCCGGAGTGGATCAAGACCCGGGCGAAGATCGGGCCGGAGTACTCCGCGCTCCACTCCCTGGTCAAGTCCGAGGGCCTGCACACGGTGTGCCAGGAGGCGGGCTGCCCCAACATCTTCGAGTGCTGGGAGGACCGCGAGGCGACGTTCCTCATCGGCGGCGACCAGTGCACCCGGCGCTGCGACTTCTGCCAGATCGACACCGGCAAGCCGCAGCCGCTCGACCGCGACGAGCCGCGCCGGGTGGCCGAGTCGGTGCGCACGATGGAGCTGCGCTACGCCACGATCACCGGCGTCGCCCGCGACGACCTCCCCGACGGCGGTGCCTGGCTGTACGCCGAGACGGTGCGGGCGATCCACGAGCTCAACCCCGACACGGGCGTCGAGAACCTGATCCCCGACTTCAACGGCCGTCCCGAGCTGCTCGCCGAGGTGTTCGAGTCGCGTCCCGAGGTGCTCGCCCACAACGTCGAGACGGTGCCGCGGATCTTCAAGCGGATCCGTCCCGCGTTCCGCTACGAGCGCTCGCTCGACGTGCTGACCCAGGCGCGCGCCTTCGGCCTGGTCACGAAGTCCAACCTGATCCTCGGCATGGGCGAGACCCGCGAGGAGGTCAGCCAGGCGATGCGCGACCTCCACGAGGCGGGCTGCGAGCTGCTCACGATCACCCAGTACCTCCGGCCGTCGGTGCGCCACCACCCCGTGGAGCGGTGGGTGAAGCCGCAGGAGTTCGTGGAGCTCCAGCAGGAGGCCGAGGAGATCGGGTTCGCCGGCGTGCTGTCCGGGCCGCTCGTCCGTTCGTCCTACCGGGCGGGTCGGCTGTACCGTCAGGCGATGGACGCGCGCGACCGGGCCACGGCCTGAGAGCCCGCCCTTTCCGCAGCAACCGCAAGCCCGCAGCACCGAGGAAGTCAGGCACCCCGCACGATGGCGAAGCAGATCGACCCCGCGAAGATGAGCCGACGGCAGCAGGTCGTCGAGACGTTCCGGATGTCCAAGGAGGTCGACCGGGCGCTTCCGTGGTGGATGCTCGGTGCGTTCCTGGTCTTCGGTGCCATCGGCTTCGGCATCTTCTGGATCCTCCCCGGCAGCGGCACGTTCGCGCTGGTGATGGCGATCGTCGGCGGGGTGCTCGTCGGCCTGCTGGCGATGATGATCGTGTTCAGCCGGCGCGCCCAGCGGGCGGCGTACGCCCGGCTCGAGGGCCAGCTCGGAGCGGCCGCCCGGGCGCTCACGATGCTGCGCCGCGGGTGGCAGCTGGAGGAGATGATCGGCTTCACCAAGCAGCAGGACATGGTGCACCGCGTGGTGGGCCCTCCGGGGATCGTGCTCGTCGGTGAGGGCAACGCCAGCCGGCTGCGCCCGCTGCTCACCAGCGAGCGGAAGAAGCACGAGCGGGTCGCCGCGGAGTTCCCCGTGCACGAGGTTGTCGTCGGCCCGGGCGAGGGCCAGGTGCGGCTGCCCGAGCTGGTCCGCCACGTCCGCAAGCTCGGCCGCCAGGTCAAGCCCGCCGAGATGACCGACATCCTCTACCGGCTCAAGGCGCTCGACGCCCAGCGGCCGAAGGTGCCGCTCCCCCGCGGCCCGGTGCCCACCAGCATGAAGGGGCTGCGGCAGAACCTCCGCGGCCGCTGATCAGCGCCCGGTCAGGGCGCGGAAGGTCTCCAGCCGCACGGTCGCGGTGCCGGTGGCCAGGTCGTGCAGCCCACGGCCGTCCTGGCGGAAGACCAGCGGCGGGATCACCAGCGCGACCAGCACCTGCCGCGCCAGCAGCCGCAACGGGTTCATCGGCCGGAACCGGCCGTCGGCCGGCACGACCCGCAACCGGGTGGCGAGCTTGCCGAACGACCCGCCGAGCAGCCAGGTGAACAGCGCCGACTCGAGCACGTAGACGAGGAGCGGGTAGAAGTCCGCCGGCGTGGTCTCGGGCCGGGTGAACTCCTCGAGCCCGACGAACGCCACGACGACCAGTGACGACGCCATCCAGTCGACGACCAGGGCGAGGACCCGGCGCCCCCAGGAGGCGGTCTCGAACGGCAGGCTGTGGGGCGAGCTGTCGGGCACGCGTCCACCCTAGGGCGGCCGGACTTGTCACTCCTTCGCCGGGTCGGGGGTGCAGGTGGCGAGGAACGTCTCGCCGTCGCGCTCGGCGACCTCCGCCGGGTCGAGCCAGCCGACGTCCTGGAACCAGAAGGTGTCGACGGGGTGGTCGGCCGACCCGTCGACCACCTCGGCGAGGTCGGCGGACGAGCCCCAGCCGCTGGGGGAACCGTGGACCGACAGGCGCACCGACGTCGCCTCGCGCCAGTCGAAGCCCTCGGGCAGCGGCTCGGCCACCTCGAGCCCGCGAGGCGGTCCGGCGAGCGTCAGGTGCTCGACCGCGGCGCCCCGTTCGCTCCGGGCGGTCAGCACGAGCTCGGCGTCGCCCGGCTCGAACGCGAGCGCCACCCGCGTCACCCGGGCGCACGGCGACCCAGTCCAGAACCGCAGGTCGCCGTCGGTGACACGGACGCCGAACGCCGGGCGGAGCGACGGCGCGAACTGCGCGTCGGGGTCCCACCCGTCATCGGGGTCGCCGGTGTCGTCGTCGCACGCCGCGACCAGCGCGACGACCAGGGTCAGCGCGGCCGCCGTCGCGGCCGTCCGAGCCGGCCTCACCGGTAGCCGCCGTCCCCGAGGCCGGCGTCCTCCTCGATGCCGTCGCTGTCGGTCACCACGTCCCAGATCATGCCCCAGTAGCCCTTGTCGGCCCACTGCCGGGAGTGCCGCTCCTCGTGGTGCAGGAGACGGTCGAGGTCGAGGCTGCCCTCGTAGGGGTCGCCGTCGTCGTCGGCGTACCACGCGTTGCCCGACCGCACCATGTCGCGCAGCTGCTCGGCCGCGTCGTCGGGGTCGTCGATGTTGACCATGAAGATGTCGCCCCAGGCGGTGCCGCCCTTCTGGCTGTAGACGTCCTGCAGCAGGTTGCCGCCCAGGCCCATCAGCATCCCGTTGGGCGTGGTGACCAGCCGGCCACCGTTGCCGTGGACGAACCCGACGTCCTGGTCGTAGGACCAGTCGTTGGCCGCCTGCCGGTCGATGATCCGCTGCACCTCGTCGGCGGAGTACGCCTCGGGCGTGAAGTCGGTGCCGTGGCCCTCGCCGTAGTCGGTGCCGGCGTTGAGGACGTAGGTCATCAGCACCGCCTTGCGGGCGTCGTCGCCGCTGATCCCGTCGGGCAGCAGGAAGTAGGACTTGCCGTCGGGGTCGATGACCTCCTCCAGCCCCTCGAGGACCTCGAAGTCCTCCGCGGTGATGCCGTGCTCGCGGGCGATCTCGACGATCGTCTCCGCCGGCACGCCCTGCCGGTCGGCGTTCTCCAGCCACCGCGAGTAGTAGCCCTCCGGGAGCGGCCCCGTGAGCAGGCCCTCCTGCCGGAGGCGGTACTCGATCCGGTTGCCGGTGAGCTCGAGCCGGTCCGACACCCGGTCGAAGGCCACCTCGCCGAGTGACCACCCCGTCGGCGGAGCGGTGCCGACGAAGCGCTCGAGCACGCGCTGGAGCTGGTCGAGCACCGGCCGGGCACGGGTCCGGAGATCGCCGAGCACCCCCTGGTACTCGCCGTCGAGCCCCGAAGCCGTGCTCTCGAAGGCCTGCCGGTTGATGTCGCGCTGCTCCTCGCGCTCGAACCGGGTGTCGACGGCGTCGGGCATGTCCCGGTCGGCGGCGGCCCGCTCGGCCACCGCGTCGTCGTAGCGCCGTCGGATGCCGTCGATGTCGCCCCGCGCGTCGTCCACGTGGCCGACGTACGTCGCCAGGGCGCTGGCTGCGTCGCCCAGCCGGTCGCCGTCGCCCTTCATCGTCGTGGCGAGCACCTCGACGTCGGCGACCGCGGTCGTGGCGGTGTCGGAGCGCCACGACTCGGCGAGCCGCAGCGCGTCGTCGTCGACCTCCGCGTGGGTGTCGAGCAGCAGCTGCCCGAGGTTGTGGACCGCGCGCTGCTGCGACCGCAGCGTCGCAGGGTCCTCCAGCGGGTAGGGGTAACGCGCGCGGGCCGCTTCGCTGGCCATCAGAGCCGGTACTCCACGTCGATCTCGTTGGTCACCTGCACGGTGTCCTTCACGAGCCTGCTCAGGGCCTCCAGCTCCAGGGAGAACGCGCTGAGCCGGCCGCCCACGGCGGTGAGGATGTCGTCGGCGGCGTTGACGACGTCCATGCCGGCGCGCAGCGGACCGAGGAGCAGGTCGTCGAGGTGGCTCGACGGGTCGTCCGGGAAGACCCGCGAGCCCTCGGCCCCGTCGGTCGCGGCCGCGGCGAGCTCGCGCGCCTTCGACGCGAACCGGGACGCGGCCGCACCGGAACCGTCGTACTCGATGTAGAACTCGTGACCCACTCCTGGGACCCTCCTCGCACTCCCCCGGGTTCTCACCGGTGCGCGCGCTCGGTAAACCCCGACGTAGGCTGGCAGCCCGACAAACCTGTTACATCGACGAAACAAAGTGGTGATGGTCGAGAAACGGCCTCTCCCTAGGTTTCCGGGCAGAGGTCGGCACGCAGCGTCGCGTCCCGGATCGCCCGACCGCGAACCCTCGATCCCGAGACCGATCCTGACTGGAGGCTGAGCCCGGCTCAGCCGAGGAGGAACGAATGTTCAACAACAGCGAAGAGCTGCTCAGCTTCATCAAGGACGAGGGCGTCGAGATGGTCGACGTCCGGTTCTGCGACCTGCCCGGCATCATGCAGCACTTCACCGTCCCCGTGTCGACGTTCGACGAGTCGGTGTTCGAGGACGGGCTCGGGTTCGACGGCTCCTCGATCCGCGGCTTCCAGGCGATCAACGAGTCCGACATGGCGCTCTTCCCCGACCCGACCACGGCGTACGTCGACCCGTTCCGCGAGTCGAAGACGCTGGTCGTCAACTTCTTCATCCACGACCCGATCACGGGCGAGCCCTACTCGCGCGACCCGCGCAACGTGGCGCGCAAGGCGCTGGCCTACCTCGAGACCACCGGCGTCGCCGACACCGCGTTCTTCGCGCCGGAGGCGGAGTTCTACATCTTCGACAAGGTGCGGTACTCCACCAGCGCCAACGAGGGCTTCTACCACATCGACTCCGTCGAGGGCTGGTGGAATTCCGGCGCCGAGGGCGACAACCTGGGCTACAAGACGCGGTTCAAGGGCGGCTACTTCCCCGTGGCGCCGTACGACCACTACGGCGACCTGCGCGACCAGATGGTGAAGAACCTGGAGAACGTCGGCCTCACCGTCGAGCGGTCGCACCACGAGGTCGGCACCGCCGGCCAGGCCGAGATCAACTACCGGTTCGACACCCTGCTCCGCGCGGCCGACGACGTGATGAAGTTCAAGTACGTCATCAAGAACACCGCGTGGCACGCCAACAAGTCGGTCACCTTCATGCCGAAGCCCATCTTCGGCGACAACGGCTCGGGCATGCACGTGCACCAGTCGCTGTGGAAGGACGGCGAGCCGATGTTCTACGACGAGACCGGCTACGGCGGCCTCTCCGACGTCGCCCGCTGGTACATCGGCGGCATCCTCAAGCACGCCCCCGCGGTGCTCGCGTTCACCAACCCGACCGTGAACTCCTACCACCGCCTGGTGAAGGGCTTCGAGGCCCCGATCTCGCTGGTCTACTCCTCGCGCAACCGCTCCGCCTCGGTCCGGATCCCGATCACCGGCTCCAACCCGAAGGCCAAGCGCATCGAGACCCGGTTCCCCGACCCGTCGGCCAACCCCTACCTCGCGTTCTCCGCGCTGATGCTCGCCGGCCTCGACGGCATCCAGAACAAGATCGAGCCCGCCGCCCCGATCGACAAGGACATCTACGAGCTCCCGCCGGACGAGATGGCCGAGATCGAGCAGGTCCCGACCTCGCTCGGCGCGGTGCTCGACGCCCTCGAGGACGACCACGACTTCCTCACCGCGGGCAACGTCTTCACCCCCGACCTGATCGACACCTGGATCTCCTACAAGCGCGAGCACGAGATCGAGCCGGTGCAGCAGCGCCCGCACCCGCACGAGTTCGAGCTGTACTACGACATCTAGGCTCAGATATAGGAGAACAGCTCGAACTCGTTCTCCAGAGTCGTCGAAAGTGGCGGCTGACCTGCGGAAACTCCCGCGGCGTCAGCCGCCACTTCTCGTTGGGTCGCACGCGGGGGTGTCCGAGATCGAGTAGATGTGGGAGATCCGATCGAGCTCGAGTTCCTGAGGTCGCCTGGAGCGGCACCTGACGTGCAGAGGTCCTCTGCGGCGTGAGCCGCGACGCTTTCGTCGTTCGCCCGAAATCGCCGTCGCGCACAATTACGGTGCTAGACATGGGTTGGGTACTCCTCATTCTGGTCGTCGTCTGCGGTATCTATCTCGCGACCAAAGGCGCATCGATTGCTCCCCCGTCCAAGCCGACACAGGCTCGACCACCACGACCGAGCCTCTTCGACGAGGTACCCCGAGGGGCGCGAGCTGGGTCAACGGCCCGTGCCGCTGACTCCCGCAGTCGCTCCAAGGCGGCACCCGCCAGGACGCCGACGTACACGCGAGAGCCCACCGCGCCGAGCGCCACTGACCCGCGGCCATGGAGCGCTGAGGGCCGGGACATTCCCTTCGCTGAGCCGGGCCTGCGTGGGCCGCTGTTCCACTACGGTGGCACGTCCCTGCGCGCGGGCTCGGAGCACCATGGGCCGTTCGCTGTCATCGACTTCGAGACGACTGGTCTCTCCGCAGAGCGCGACCGAATCGTCGAAGTCGCCGTCGCGCGAGTCGACGCCGATGGTCGGGTCGAAGACGAGTTCGCGACGTTGGTCAACCCTCAGGGGCGCGACGTCGGTCCGACGTTCATCCACGGCATCACCAACGCGCAGGTCGAGAAGGCGCCCAGGTTCGCTGACGTGGCACCCGAAATTCTGCAGCGATTGAGCGGCGCTGTCGTAGTCGCACACAACGCGACCTTCGAGGAAGCGTTCCTCGCGAGAGAACTGCAGCGCGCGGGTATCAACATCTCTCCGATCCCGGCGCTGTGCACGCTCTGGCTCGGCCGGCAGACATTCGCCACGCCGAACCACAAGCTCAGCACGATCGCACGAGCTGCGGGCGTCCCGCTCGTCGACAAGCATGCCGCACTGGGCGATGTGCGGGCAGTGGCCGCACTGCTGCCGCAGATGACAAGCAAGTTGCGGTCTCCAGTTCGTTACGCAGGCGGGCCGATGACGTGGAGTCACAACAGCCCAGCCGGGCAACTTCCATTGGTGACGCGAGCTGTCGCGCTGCGCAAGGGAACTGACGGCTGGATGCAGTCTCTCATGGCGCGTCTGCCCACCACCGGGCTTGCACCGAATGACGCTGCCGCTGAGGCGTATCTCGACGCGCTTGCCGAGGTACTCTCCGATGGACGGATCACCGGCGATGAGGCGAAGGTGCTTGCGCGTCTCGCGGGGACAGCCGGCATGGGCGGCGAGCAGGTAGGCGCACTGAACAAGCGATTCCTCGACGGGATCAAGGTCGTAGCGCTGGACGACGACGTGCTCACGACCGCAGAGATCCGTCAGCTCAAGGCCGCCGCGAAGGCGCTCGCCCTTCCCGACTACTTCGGCGAGCTCCAGCCCACGGCGCCGCCGACTCCCGGGCGGAGCGATGTCGGGGCGCTGGGCGACCCGCCAGGAGGGAGCACGATGAAGGCACGCGTCCAGCGTGGGACACGGGCTCTCGCGATGCAGCGTGCAGGTTCGTCACGCAGCGATATCGCTGACGCACTCGGCGTCAGTCAGGACACCGTGAAGTCACTGCTCCGCGACGCGAAGTTCTACGACAACCCACCGTCTGATCCCTCGCGTCTCGCGTTCGCCCGTGATGCTCGCCGCGCGCGGGATGCGGGAGTCACAAGAGATGTCCTTCGAAGCGACCGCGGTGTCAGCGCAGGTAAGAGCTTCGAGGCGTGGCGCGATGCCGCAATGCTCGCTGACTTCTTCTAGCCGGTCTGCACTTCCTCGCAACGTTCCGCGTGCCGCTGCAGCTCCCACGCGCTATCGAGCATCTGGCTCCACCTTCAATCGCGGTAGCGCAGTCGAAGCCGACGGCACTTCGATACGCGAACCTACGTCGCGCCGCATGTTCGCGTCTCCCGCCCGAGCTCTTCAGGCTTCGAAGCCCGACGTCCCAGCGCGGGTGATCAGTATCCGGGGCACCACCGACTGGGCGCTCAGCGACACCAGCGCCTCCACGAGCGTGACCACGTCGCTCACCGGGATCATCTCGTCGGGTGGGATGCGGTCGTGGGTCCAGGCCGACATGTCGGTGTCGACGTAACCGGGAGCGATCGCGGTGGCGCTGACGCCGTTGCCCGACTCCTCGGCGTTGAGCGTCTCGACCAGCGAGTTGAGCGCCGCCTTGGTCGCGCCGTACGCCGCCAAGCCGGGCTCCGCGTAGACGCCGCTGATGGACGAGAGCACCACAACGCGGGCGCGGTCGGCGGCGCGCAGCAGGGGCAGCAGCCGCTGGAGGAGCAACACCGGAGCACGCAGGTTGACGGCCAATGTCTTGTCGAGCCGTGCCTCCGGGAGGTCGCCGATCGGCGCGGCGGTCCCAACACCGGCATTGAGCACGAGGCAACCGAGGTCGCCGAATGCCTCGGCGTGTCTCTTGCCCAGGACGTCTGGAAGCGCCGAGTCGGCCAGGTCGCCGGCGACCGACACCACCTCCGGCGCACCCAGCTCACGCAGGTGCCCGGCAACATCGGCGAGGCGTTCCCCGTCCCGGGCCGTGATCGTCAGCGCGGTGCCGCGGCGAGCGAGCATCTCGGCGATCCCGAGCCCGATCCCGCGCGACGCCCCGGTGACGAGGGCGCTCGCGCGGCCGCGCGCCTCAGTCATTGTCCAAACCTGCCAGGCCCGCGTCGAGGAGCACCGGAACCGTGGCCGCGACGCCCTCGTACCCGTTGCCGGAGGTGGCCCCCTGGCCGTGCCGATAGCTGATGCCGGCGGCGATCATCGCGATCTTGTAGTAGGCGAGCCCCATGTGGAACGCCTTGTCCCCGAGGTCGCGGCCGGACCGCTCCTGGTAGCAGTCCCACAGCTCGTCGGCGCTCGGAAACTGCTCGCTCGCCCAGGCAGCAGGGAGGCCGAGGATCCCGTCGAGCGCCGGGTGGCGGTAGGCGCACATGAGCGCCACGTCTGCGGTCGGGTCGCCGAGGGTGGACAGCTCCCAGTCGACGACCGCCAGCACCTCCCCGGGGTCGTCCGGTGCGAGGATCACGTTGTCGACGCGGAAGTCACCGTGCACGATGCCGGTCAGCCGCTGCTCGGGCAGGAGGGCAGTGAGCCGCGCGTGCAGGCGGTCCGCCCGCGGGTCCGTGCCGCCGATCTGCTCCCATTGCCGGTGCCACCGCCGCAGCTGACGGGCGGCGTAGCCGTCGGGTCGGCCGTGCTCGCCGAGCCCGACCGACGCCGGGTCGATCGCGTGCAGCGCTGCCAAGGTCTCGACCAGCCCGGCGGCGCAACGAACGTGGTCGACGGGCGACCAGCCGACCAGGGCGTCCCGGGAGCGGACCGTGCGCCCCTCGACGAACTCGACGATCGCGCAGGGCACGCCCAGCGCGACGCCGTCGTCGAGGACGACGGCGCGGGCGACGGGCACCGCCGTGCCCCGGAGCGCGGCGACGACGCGGTACTCGCGCGCCATGTCGTGCGCCGACTCGATGACTGCGGCGCGTGGTGGACGCCGCAGTGCCCACGACCGCCGGCCGTCGGAGAGGCGGTAGGTCAGGTTGGAGCGACCGCCCGCGACGAGGCTCGCGTCGAGCGGCCCGGCGAGTTCCTCACCGGCCGAGGCGAGGAGGGCACCGACCCGCAGGAGCTCCTCGGGAGCCAGTTCCGTCATCCGCGCTCCACCTTCCGCAGCGCGCGTCGGGCGATCGACCAGCGGTGCACCTCGGAGGCGCCGTCGTAGATCCGGAACGGTCGGACCTCGCGGGAGAGCCGGGACAGGGGCAGGTCCTCGGACACGCCGAGCCCGCCGCACATCTGGACGGACCGGTCGACGATGCGCCCGATGGCCTCGGCGCCGAACGTCTTGGCGATCGAGGTGGACGCCGATGCGCGCCCGCCAGAGTCGAGCTCGCGGCAGGCATCGAGCAGGAGCGCCCGGGTTGCGGCGATGTCGATCTCGTTGTCCGCGACGAGCTGGTGGACCAGGCCCGACTCCGCTAGCGGGCCGCCGAAGGCCTGCCGCTCGGTCACGTAACGCAGTGCGACGTCGTGCCCGCGGAGGGCGGCCCCCAGCCACCGCATCACGTGGGTCATCCGGGCCGGACCGAGGCGGACCTGGGCGTTGGCGAAGCCCTGGTCGACCTCCCCGAGAACCCCATCATCGGGCACGAACACGTCGTCGAGGACGACCTCGCAGTGGCCGCCGAGCATGGACCGGTCGAGCGTGCGGACGTGCCGGACGATCCGGATGCCGTCGACGTCGGCGGGGGTCAGGAACATCGTGGCGCCGCTGCTGTCCCCGGGCTGGCCCGACGTCCGCGCCATCACGATGAAGAAGCCGGCACCGTCGGCTCCGGTGATGAAGATCTTGCGGCCCGAGATCCGCCAGCCCCCGGGCACCCGCCGGGCCTCGGTGCGCAGCGCTGACGGGTCGGACCCGGCGCCCGGAGCCGGCTCGGTCATCGCGAACGCCGACCGCACCTGGCCGCCGACGAGCGGACGGAGGAACTCCTCCCGCTGCGCACCGGTCGCGGCTCTGTCGAGCAGGTGCATGTTGCCCTCGTCGGGCGCCGCGATGTTGAGCGCCATCGGCCCGAAGAGCGACCACCCGGCCGCCTCGAACACCGGGACGCGGTCGACCATGCCGAGGCCGAGGCCGCCCAGGTCCTCGGGTCCGTGCGGGCTGAGCAGCCCGCGGGCCCGAGCCTCCTGCTGGAGCTCCACCCGCAGCCGGTCACCGCCGGCCGCCTCGACGTCGCCCTCGGCGGCGTCCTCGATCGGGAGCACGACGTCTCTCACGAAGGACCTGGTGCGCTCGAGCAGGTCGTCGAGGTCGCTGGAAGCGAACGTGCTCATCTGTGCTGCCCCGGGTCGGGGGAACCCTGCCCACCGAGTCCTCGCTCGGTCGGCCTTGCCGAGCTCCCACCGAGCCCAGAGCCGGCAGCAGCCAGCTGGCGGAGGTACGCCGTGGGGCGGAAGCGCTCGCCGTAGTTGTCGGCGAGCTCGTCGGCGCGCCGCCGGGAGGCGCCGAGCCCGACGTCCATGAATGCTCCAGCCATGGCATGTTCCTTGCGGTCGGCGACGACGGTCGGAGAGGCACCGCGGACGGGTCGGCACCCGGCTTCCAGCCACGGGGCTCCAGGATGGTGCATGAACGTTTGTTTACCATCTCTCGGTGAGGGAGGTCAACAAACGTTCACCCGGCGGTGTAGCGTCGAGGCGTGACCGGGAACAGCCAAGCCGCGCCGATGTCGCCGACCGCCCAGCGGATCCTCGACGTGGCAGCGCAGATGTTCTTCACGGACGGCTACGCCGCCACCTCGGTGCGACGGATCATGACCGCGTGCGACGTGACGGCCGGGTCGATGTACAACCACTTCGCCTCGAAGGAGGACGTGCTGTACGCGATCCTCGAGCGCTCGCACGACGACACGCTCACGGTGCTCCGGTCCGGGTTGGACGCCGCCGGCGAGGACCCGGGCGCACAGCTGGCCGCCTTGGTGGAGGCGATCTCGAGGTTCCACACCGAACGCCAGGTCGAGGGCATCGTCAGCCAACGGGAGTGGCGGCACCTGCCACGCGAGCGCGCCCAGGCGATCCTGGTCAGGCAGCGCGAGGTGCGAGAGATCTTCGAGCGCGTTCTGCGCCGGGGGGCCGACGACGGGTCCTTCTCGTTCGTCGACCGCGGGGTCGACGTCGACATCACGGCGAAGGCGATCCTCGACCTGTGCATGAACGCGGGCCGATGGTTCCGGCACGGCGGTCGGGTGTCCTCGGCCGAGCTGGCACGCCAGCACGTCGCGATGGTGATGGCAATGGTGGGGAACGCTTCATAGCGGAACCTGCCTGGACGACTGCCTCGAGCTGCGGCCGGGTCTGCGTCGTCCGTCCTACCTGACCGGCTCTCCACCGATGGCGGACGATCCGCTGGCGTCGCCCGCCCGCCGACCGCCCGCGCGTCCCGCCCCTACCAGGCATGCCACCAGCTCGACGTGCTGGCGCGCGATGTCGGCAGAGCCGAGCCTGCCGTGCGGCCGGAACCACTTGCCCGCGTTGATGCAGAGGTCGAGGATCGACTTCGCCGCGACCTCGACATCGACGCCCGCCGCACCCAAGGCGAACTCGCCGGACTCGACCCCACGAGAGAGGCATTCCTCGAACAGCGCCCGGACCTCCCTCTGGAGTGCGAGCACGTCGGCGGCGCGCGCCGGCGGGAGGTAGCGCCACTCGGTCTGACTGACGAGGCCTTCGAGCTGACGCTCGGAGTGGAAGGTCGAGATGGCGCGGACCAATGCCCGCAGCTGCGCCTCCGCATCGCGGTCGGCGGTCGCCGAGGCGACCCGCAGCGACGACAACGAGTCCTCCAACGACCGCACGAGAATGGCGTAGAGAACCTCTTCCTTCGACGTGAAGTGGTTGTACATCGATGCCGCCGAGACGTCGCACGCGCGCATGATCTGGCGTACCGACGTACCGGGGTAGCCCGTGACGAAGAACAGCTCCGTCGCGACGTGCAGGATCCGCTCGGCCGTGTCGGTCTGGCGGGCATCCCGACGCGCGGCGGTCACGGGCGGACTCTGACAGCGGAAATGTATGAACGTTTGTTGACGTGTGACCGGTGCCACTGGTAAACAAACGTTCATGCAGGCAACCGCTCAGGTCCTCGACATGTGCGACGTCGTCTACGAGCGCGCCGGCTGGCAGGCCTACCTCGGCGCACTGCTCCGCGAGGCGCCGCGATACGGGGACGTCTTCGCCGGCCGCTTCGCCCGCCTGACCAACCTGTCCCCCACCACCGTCCGCTGCCTTCTCACCGACGACCTCGACGCGGCCATCGACAGGCTCGCGGGAGCACTGACCGAGGCAGTGACGCTCTCCGAGCACATCGCGGGGCTCGTTGCCGACGATGTCGTCCAAGTCCTTCACGGGGGACCCTGGCCGTGCGGAGGCGGGACCCTCAACGACCACGTCGCCCGGATCGTCGCTGCCCATCCGGACAGGTTCCTGGGCTGGGCAGGCGTGTCTCTGGCGGAGCCGACCGGTGGCGTAGCGGAGGCCACCCGGGCCGTCGACGAGCTCGGACTCACGGGTCTCTCGGTCATCCCGTTCCTCGACCGGGTCGATCCGAGCGACGCTGTTCACGACCCGCTCTGGCGGTTCGCGGTCGATCGCGGACTGCCGGTGTGGATCCACAGCGGCCAGAACTTCTCATCGGCGGCGCCGATGACGATCAGTGCCCCTCAGGTCATCGACCGGATCGCCCTGCGCCACCCGGAGCTGAAGATCGTCCTCGGCCACGGGGGGTGGCCATGGATCCCGGAGGCTGTGGCGCTCCTCCAGCGCCACCCGAACGTCTACCTCGAGTTCTCCTCACACCACCCCGAGACGATGGCCCAGCCCGGATCGGGATGGGAGCCCCTCTTCCTCCACGGCTCCCGCTCCCTGAAGCACCGCGTCATGTTCGGTTCCACGAGCTGGACACACGGCACCTCACCCGGACAGATCGCAGCCGCCGCAGCAGCCCTCCCGCTCGAGGACGACGTACGCGCGGCCTGGCTCCGCGGCAACGCCTCCCGGCTGCTCGGACTGGCTGGGCAGGTGCAGCGATGAGCGGGCGCCTGGCAGACCGTCGGGTCCTGGTCACCGGGGCGCTCGGGGGCATCGGCGCAGCGCTGACGGACCGGCTGCTCGCGGAGGGTGCGTGCGTCCTGGGGGTGGACCGGCCGGAGGCCGTGGCCGCTCGAGGAGCCGACTGTCCGGCGGGACTGACCCTGGCCGGCGTGGACCTGCTCGATCCCTCCGCCCCCGCCGCCGTGTCAACGCTGTGTCGTGACGAGCTCGGCGGGTTGGATGGACTCGTCAACAACGCCGGGATCGAGCACCGCGCGCCGTTGGGCGAGCAACACGACGACGACTGGACCCGGGTCCTCAGCGTCAACCTCGACGCCCCGTTCCGCCTGTCGCGCGACCTCGCCGACGCGCTGACGCGAAGCGGGACCGGGGTGATCGTCAACATCTGCTCGATCGCCGTGGTCGGATTCGCAGGGCAAGCGGCGTACGACGCCAGCAAGGGCGGTCTGCTCACCCTGACTCGCTCCCTTGCAGTCGAGCTCGGACCGCGGGGTGTCCGCGCCAACGCGGTCTGCCCGGGCTTCATCGACACCCCGATGCTCGACCAGGGTTCGCTGCGCTCGATCGCCGAGCGCGTGGCGCGCGGTCTGCCGCTGCGGCGCCTCGGCACCCCTGCCGACGTCGCCGCAGCGGTGGCATGGCTTCTCAGCGACGAGTCGGCCTACGTCACGGGTCAGTCGCTCTTCATCGACGGAGGAATGAACCGCCAATGACCACGCACGACGACCGACTGCACCTGGAGACGCTGCTGGTGACGAGCCCGCACCCCGGGGTCGTGTGGATCGCGCTCAACCGGCCGCACCGCCTCAACGCGATCGACAGGCAGCTCGGCGAGGACCTCTACCAGGCTCTCGATCGCCTCACGGGCGACCCGGCAACTCGCGTCGTGGTGATCACCGGCGAAGGCAGGGCTTTCTGTGCCGGCGACGACCTCGGCGCGGTGGAGGAGCACATCAACGGGGACTACCGAAAGTCGCCGGTCATCGGAAACACGCTCGACCCGATGTACTTGCGGATCCTGGAGCTCATCGTCACCAGCCGGGTGCCCGTGATCACCGCTGTGAACGGATTCGCCGCTGGCGCCGGAGCGGAGCTCGCGTGCGCCGGCGACCTGCGGATCGCTAGTACCGAGGCTCGGATCGGGAGTGCGCTCATCAAGGTGGCCCAGGCCGGCGGCCTTGTGATGCTCTCACGGCTCGTCGGGGCCGCGCGCGCGACCGAGATCTACCTGTCCGGCGAGCTCCTCGACGCGCACGAGGCCGGCCGTCTCGGAATCTTCACCGAGGTGGTGCCCCACGACGAGCTGGTGGACGCCGTCCTCACGCAGGCACGTCGGCTCGCAGAAGGGCCCACGGCGGCGATCGGCCTGTTCAAGGAGCTGCGCGAGCAGTGCGCCGGCCAGCCCGTCCAACTTGCACTGCGGTTCCAGAACGCAGTCCACATCCGGAACAACGTCGAGGTCACCGACGCCATCGAAGGCGCTAACGCGTTCGTGCAGAAGCGCGCCCCACGATTCACCGGAAAATGAGGAGACCACATATGGATCACGACATCTTCGGACGCTTCGACGGACACGTCGCGGTGATCACCGGGGCCGCCAGCGGAATCGGCGCAGCCTCAATGGAGTTGTTCCGTCGCGCGGGCGCCATCGCGGTCGGGTTCGACCTCGAGGCGGGGCCCGACATCCTCAGCGTCGACGTGTCCGACTCCGAGGCCGTCGAGCGCGGGCTGGCCGAGGTGGTCGACCGATACGGACGCCTCGACATCGTCCACGGCAACGCGGGCATCAATGTGCCCGGCCGCGCGCACTCGATCTCCGACGCCGACTACCGCCGCGTCATGGGTGTTTGTTGCGACGCGAACTTCTACCTCGTCCGCTCCGGCGTCCGCTACATGCGCGAGCGTGGCGGCGTCTTCCTCTTCACCGCGTCGATGTGTGGCATCGGTGCCACGCCCCGCTCCCCCATCTACAACATGGCCAAGCACGCGGTGGTGGGGCTGACCCGCTCCGTCGCGCTCGACTACGGCGCACAGGGGATCCGTGCGGTCGCCCTGCTCTCCGGGCCGACGCACACGGCCATGGTGGACTCCCTCTGGCCCGAGGGCGAGCTCCGCGACATCCTCGTCGGTTCGACCTCGGTGGGCCGACTGAGCCAGCCCGAGGAACAGGCTCGTGCCGCCGTCTTCGCTGCGCTCCCCGGCTCGTCCTACCTGACCGGCGGCGTCATCAACGTGGACGGCGGGGCGACCGCGGGTTGGAACGAGATGGCGAGCCGGATGCTCCAGATCAAGGCGCCGGTGTGACGACGACCGCCTCGTGGCACGGCGACGTCGAGACACCGATGCGCGACGGCGTGGTGCTGCGCTCCGACGTGTGGCGTCTCGGCGATCCGGCTCCTGCGGTGGTCTTCCGTACGCCCTATGGCCGACGTGCGCTGACCTCCGACGTGCTCAAACCGCTCGACTGCATCCTCGGCGGCTATGCCGCCGTCATGCAGGACACGCGAGGACGTTTCGGCTCCGACGGCGACTGGGCCCCGCTGATGTGGGACCAGGAGGCCCTCGACACGTTCGACACCGTGGAGTGGGTCGCACGCCAGGAGTGGTGCAACGGCCAGGTGATCCTTGCGGGCACGTCGTACGGCGGCATCCTCTCGTTCCTCGGCGCGTCGACGCGACCGCCCAGCCTCGCCGGTGTCGCCGCCGCCATGGTGACCACCGGCAGCAGGGATCGGCGCGAGATGGGCGGCGCCATGCGCCTCGAACAGGTCCTCACCTGGCTGATCTACATGGCGACGGACTGGGTCGCGCGGCACCCGGAACTGGCCGACGAGCGCACGGTCGCCACGCTGCGGGACTTGTGGGCCGACCCGAGTCCCGCGCTCACGGCCTTGCCATTGGTCGAGGGACCGATGTCGTCCCTCACCGGGTTCCCCCTCGACATCCCTGCTCTCCTGAGCGGCGAGGTCAGCACGACGCCGGAGTGGCGTGCCTCGGACATCGACGTGCCGGTCTTCGTCACGACCGGCTGGTACGACGTCTTCTGCTCAGCGACCGTCGACGCCTTCCGGGAGGCCGTCGCCGAGCAACCGGACCTGTCACATCGACTGGTCGTCGGACCGTGGGCACACACCGGATCCCTGTCCCACCTCGTCGGTGAGCACAACTTCGGCATCACGGCATCCGCCGGCGCCGCCCGCCTCCCGGCTCGACAGCTCGACTTCTTCCACCGGAAGGACGCCGCCTCCGGCGCGCCGTCGCACGAGGTGACGTACTTCCTAATGGGCGCCGACCGTTGGGACTCGGCGCCGGCCTGGCCCCCTCCGAACGCGTCGCCGTACGTCCTACACCTGCACCCCGGCGCACGCGCCGGAGGCGGCTCCGGCTTCCTCGGCGAGGCTGCGAGCGAAAACGGCGCGGTCGACTCCTACCGCTACGACCCGTTCGTACCGGTTCCCGTCCGCGGTGGGCGCGTGATCCACCTCGGCCGATCCACACCGGGCCCGATCGACCTCTCCTGGCAGCTCGACCGCTCGGATGTGCTGAGCTACCAGACTCCCCCACTCTCGACGGCTGTCGACGTCGTCGGCAGGGTCCGCGCCGACCTGCGCGTGGAGATCGACCAGCCCGACACCGACGTGGTCGTTCGTCTGGTCGACTGTTGGCCGGACGGACGCATCTTCCCGGTCGCCGAAGGCATCGTGCGCCTTCGGGATCGCACCGACGCAGTCGTGCGACACGATCGGTCCGGTCAGGGCTTCGACGTCCGGATCGACCTCGGCTACACGGCTCAACGGTTCAAGGCCGGCCACCGGATGGGCCTGGTGATCACCAGCAGTGCGTTCCCCCACGCCGACCGCAACCTGAACTCGCTCGAGTCGTCGGTCACGTCCAGCGAGGCACGCACGGTCACGGTGAACCTGCATCCGGCTGGCTCCACCCTCACTGTCGACGCCATCGACAACCAGAAGGACATCTGACATGACGCAATGGACGGTCACGACACAGAACGGCGTCGCCGAACTCGTCCTCAGCAACCCGCCGCGCAACTTCCTGACCTTCGACGGGCTCGCCGAACTGGGCACACTGCTCAGCGAGCTCTCCGGGGATCCCGCGGTGTCGGTGGTCGTGCTGCGAAGCGACGTCGACGGCTACTTCGTGGCTCACGCCGACCTGGACGAGCTCGCCCGGCTCTCGAGCGGACCCGTGCCGGAGGCTCGGTCCTGGTACGCGACGATGCGGCTCATCGAGACGATGCCCCAGCCGGTGATCGCGGCGATCGACGGTCAGGCGTGGGGCGGCGGGATAGAGCTGTCGTTGGCGTGCACGATGCGCTGGGCGAGCCGTCGTGCGCACTTCTCGTTCATCGAGACCGCGCTGGGAATCATCCCGGGCGCCGGCGGGACGCAGCGACTGAGCCGACTGATCGGTCGAGGACCAGCCACGGACCTGGTGATCACCGGCGCCAGGTTCGACGCGGCCCGAGCTTTCGAGCTGGGGATCGTGAGCCGGGTGTACGCGGACGGCGAGTTCGCGTCCGTCGTGCGCAGTGAGGCAGCCGCAGTGGCGAAGCTTCCGCGCACCGCCCTCATCGCAGCCAAGGCCGTGCTCCGCGACGGGATGGCGCTGCCGGTCTCCGACGCCCTGCGACTCGAGGGCAGCACCTTCGCCCAGCTGCTCGCAACCGACGAGTCGACCCGTCTCCAGGCAGCGGCACGGCAGCGCTACGCCGCCGCAGCGCCCGGCGAGCCCGTCCGCTTCGACGGCCTGGGTGAGGGCGGCGCGTCGTGAGCGGGGTCGCAGTCGTCACCGGCGCCAGCCGCGGCGTCGGCAGCGCGGTCGCTGCGGAGCTCGCGCGCCTCGGGTTCGACGTCGCGATCGGCTACTACTCCCGGGCAGCAGAGGGCGAGTCCGTGGCCGCGGACATCCGCGCCGCAGGGCGGAACGCGGTCGCCCTCCAGGTCGACGTCCGGTCGTCGGAGTCCTGCGCCGACTTCGTCTCTGCGGCCCGCGACCGACTGGGTCGAGTCCGTGCCGTCGTCTCGAACGCCACCGGTTTCGGAGCCGACACGCCCGTGTTGGGTCCTGCCCTCGACGTCCCTCTCGCGGTCTACCAGGAGATGTTCACCGCTCGGCTCGGAGCACTTCTCGGTCTCGTGGACGCGGCAGGAGCGGATCTGGACGACGGCGGGCGGGTGGTCTCGATCGCCAGCACGGGGACGCGACTTCATGTCCCCGGCTACGCCCCGATCGCAACCTCGATGGCAGCCGTCGAGGCCGCCACGCGGTACCTGGCCGTCGAGCTGGGCCGCCGCGGAGTCACTGTCAACGTCGTGAGCGGCGGCGTGATCGACACCGACGCCCTGGGTGACATCTCCGGTGATCCCGAGCGCCTCAAGGCGGCCGTCGCACGGCGTACGCCTCTCGGCCGGGTCGGCCAGCCCGACGACCTCGCTGCCCTCGTCGGTTTCGTCTGCAGCGAGCACGGCCGCTGGGTGACCGGCCAGGTGGTCGTCGCCGACGGCGGACATCTCCTCGGGTGAAGGAGGTCACCCAATGAAGCCGGGTCCAGGCAGTTCGACAGCGACTCCGTAGGTCTCAGCGGCGCACCAACGCGCCGAGAGGAAGGAAGAACGGCATGAACCTCAACAGACTGGCCAGACCAACGCGGTTGGCCGCGGTCGTCGTGGCGATCACTCTTGCGGTCTCTGCGTGCGGCGGCACCGATAGCGACACGACGAAGTCCGGCGACAAGCGGCTCGAGGTGGCAGTGCCGGCCGACGCGTCGTCGCTCGACCCGATCCTCGGGAGTGCTGGCGGCGATCACGTCATGCTCTACCCGATCTACGAGACGCTGATCAGCTTCGACGCGGACATGACCCCGCAGCCGGGACTTGTCGAGGAGTGGCAGCAGGCGAGTCCGACCGAGCTGACGCTGACCCTGCGCGAGGGCCTCACGTTCCACGACGGCACCGCGCTGGACGCCGAGGCCGTGAAGTTCAACCTCGAGCGCGCCCGGGACGAGGGGTCGAACGTGGCCGTGGACCTTGCCGCGGTGAAGACGATCCGCGTGGAGGACCCGCGCACCGTCACCCTCCTGCTCTCCGAGCCGGACGCGTCGCTACTCATGGCTCTTTCCGATCGCGCTGGAATGATGGTCTCCCCGGCGGCCGTCGAGGCCAGCGACGGCGACGTGAGCAACAACCCTGTGGGGTCGGGCGGTTGGTCCTACGTGGAGTGGAACCGAGGCCAGTCGCTGCGAGTGGAGCGGTTCGAGGACTACTGGAACGCAGATGCGGCCCGGGTCCAGGAGATCCAGTTCAACGTGGTCGCCGACCCGACCACCCGTGCCACTTCCCTGCGTTCGGGCCAGCAGCACATCGCGCTGAGCTATCCCGCAGCAGCAGCCTCCACCGTGGGAGACGACTCGGACCTCCAGCTGGAGCGGACTCCGCGCCTGTGGGTCGACCAGGTCTACTTCAACACCGCCGCGCCCGAGCTGAACGACCCACGGGTGCGCCGGGCCCTGAACCTGGCGATCGACCGTGAGGCGATCGTCAAGAGCGCCTACTTCGAGCTGGGCAGCCCGGCTTCCAGCCTCTTCCCGTCCGACTACTGGGCCGCAGCGCCGGAGGACGTCGTCTACGACTTCGACCAGGACGAGGCGCGATCCCTCCTGGCCGAAGCCGGTGCCAGCGACCTGACCTTCGACATGCTTCTCAGCGCGGATGCCGGATCGGTCCGCATGGCGGAGATCATCCAGCAGCAGTGGGCCGACATCGGTGTGACCGTGGAGCTCCAACCCCGCGAGGGTGTTCAAGCGGTCAACGCCTACTTCACGGACCATGCCGCCCCGGCACTCCTCTCCGCGTTCACCGGGCGCCCGGACCCGAAGATGGCCTACGACGTCGTGTTCTCCGAGGAGAGCTTCTACAACACATCCGGCGAGCCCACGCCCGGCCTCGAAGCAGCACTGGAGCAGACCGACGAGTCGGTCGAGATCCCGGACCGGGTCGAAGGGTTCCAAGCGGCGGCGCGCGCGGTGTATGACCACTCCGCGTTCCTTCCGCTGTGCTTCCCGGACAACCTCATCGGCCTGAGCAGCGAGGTCAGCGGCTTCCAGGACAATCTCCTGGGCAAGCCCAAGTTCCTCGGCGTGACGCTGAGCTGAGCGGAGCGACACCATGGACGGGGCCCTGCTGAGGGTGCACGAGCTCGACATCTTCTTCGACCAGGGCGCGCACACGGTCCAAGCGCTCCATGGTGCCTCCTTCTCGATCGCAGCCGGCGAGATCGTCGGCCTGGTCGGCGAGAGCGGCAGCGGGAAGACGATCACCTCGCTGGCCTTGATGGGGCTCCTGGATCCGCGCGTGTCGCGGATCCAGGGGTCGGCCATGCTCGACGGCGAACCGCTGTGGGACTCACAGGGTCGGGTGAAGCCCCACAACGAAGTACCGATGGCCATGGTCTTCCAGGAGCCCATGACCGCACTGGACCCGGTGTTCACCATCGGTTACCAGCTGTCGGAAACGCTCCGCCACCGTCAGGGGTTGCGAGGCGCTCCTGCTCGGGCCAGAGCACTCGAGCTGTTGGACCAAGTGGGCATCCCCGACCCTCGGGTCCGGATGCGCTTCTATCCGCACGAGCTGTCCGGAGGCATGCGTCAACGTGTCGTCATCGCCCTCGCGCTGGCGTGTGCGCCGCGACTGCTCATCGCCGACGAACCGACGACAGCCGTCGACGTGACCATCCAGGCCCAGCTCCTCGAGCTCATCACGGGCCTGGCCGACGAGCACGACATGGGAGTTCTCTTCGTGACTCACGACCTCGGGGTCGTGGCGGAGACCTGTGACCGGATGATCACGATGTACGCCGGCAGGGTCGTCGAGTCCGGCCCGGTGCAGCAGGTGCTCGCTCGACCGGCCCACCCCTACACCTCGGGTCTCTTGTCAGCCCTGCCCTCGACCAACCGGCGTCAGGACCGGCTCATCACGATTCCGGGCCGGGTCCCACCGCCCGGACGGGAGGTACCGGGGTGTGTCTTCGCCGAGCGCTGCGCGTTCGCGGCGGAGGTGTGCCGCACGCCCCCGGCGCTGTTGCCCGTCGGGGAGAGGCGTCAGGCGCGATGTGTGCGGACTGCTGAGCTGCACCTGGAAGGAGCGTTCGGATGAGCGCACTGATGGGATTCGACCACGTCTCCGTGACGTTCCCGGCCGGCCGCAGGCAACGCGTATCAGCAGTCGACGACGTCACGCTCGACGTCCTGACCGGCGAGACTCTCGGGCTCATCGGCGAGAGCGGATCGGGCAAGACCACCCTGGCCCGCGCAATGCTCGGCCTCGTACCGATCAGTGCCGGCACCGTCTCCTGGCAGGGACGATCGATCGCCGGGTTCGACCGCGCGGGCCGCCGCGAGTTCACCCGATCCGTCCAGATGGTCTTCCAGGACCCCCACAGCGCGCTCGATCCGCGGCGCACCATCCTGCAGAGCGTGCGGGAGCCGCTGGACGTCATGCGCCGCGGTGAACGGCGCGAGCGCGACGCACAGGCCATGGCCGCGCTCGACGACGTGGGCCTCTCGAGCCAGCTGGCCGAGAGGTATCCGCACCAGCTGAGCGGGGGTCAGAAGCAACGGGCCAACATCGCGCGCGCCCTCGTGACGCGGCCTCGGCTCCTCGTGTGCGACGAGTCCGTCGCAGCACTGGACGTCGCGCTACAAGCCGAGATCCTGAACCTCCTGAAGGACCTGAAGGCCGAGCACCGCCTCACCGTCGTGTTCATCAGCCACGATCTGGGCGTGGTTGGGCACCTCGCCGACCGGATCGCGGTGATGTACCTGGGTCGCCTCGCCGAGGTCGCTCCGACCGACGAGCTCTTCACGCGTCCCAAGCACCCCTACTCGGAGGCCTTGCTGTCGGCCCAACCGGACGTCCGCGGTGGGTCACGGACCCGCCGTATCATCCTGGAGGGCGACATCCCCAGTCCCCTGCGGCCGCCGTCCGGATGTCGCTTCCACACCCGGTGCGGCCACAGGGCGCCATCCTGTAGTGAGAATCTGCCGGAGCTCAGGCCCGCTGGAGGTGACCGTGCGTCAGCTTGCCTGCGGATCGACGAGCTCTATCCCGGCGACGAGCGGTCGGCGGTGATCCGATGAGGACGCTCCGGGCCGTGGGTGCGCGCCTGGCGTGGACGGCTCCCACCGTAATCGTCGCGACCCTCATCGCCTTCCTGCTCCAGCACCTCATCCCCGGCGATCCGGCCGTCGCGATCGCGGGCGAGTACGCCAGCGACGAGAAGTTGGCGAGCATCCGTGCGGACCTCGGGCTCGACAGATCGGTGGCAGCGCAGTACCTGGACTGGGTGGCCGGCGTCGTCACGGGCGACCTCGGAACGTCCTACCGGACCGGCCAGCCTGTGGCCGAGCTCGTGCGCGACCGTCTGCCGGTCACCCTGATCCTGACGATCCTGGCGCTGCTCATCGCCGTCATCGTCGGTGTCCCCACCGGTGTCGGCGCGGCTCAGCGCCCCGGCGGGCGACTCGACCGGCTCCTCACGACTGCTGCGACTGCTGGTATCGCAATCCCGAACTTCTGGCTGGGCATGATGCTGATCGTCCTGTTCGCGGTACAGCTCGGGTGGTTTCCCGGGCCGGGCGGCGTGGACCTCGGTGAGGACCCGCTCGGCGCGTTGCACGCACTCGTCCTCCCGGCCGTCGCGCTCGGCCTGGTCGGCGCTGCGGAGATCTGCCGACAGGTGCGGTCGGCGATGATCGAGAACCTGTCCGCGGACTACGTCAGGACCCATCGCGCGATGGGTCTGCCCCACAAGTCGATCGTGTGGCGCCACGCCCTCAAGAACTCGAGCCTGCCGGTAGCCACCATCACGGGCATCCAGGTCTCACATCTCGTGGGCGGCGCTGTCGTGGTGGAGGCGGTCTTCGGAATCTCAGGCCTCGGCTCCCTGGTCGTCGAGGCGACCAACCAGCGGGACTACGTGGTGATCCAGGCGGTCGTGCTCCTCACCGCACTGATCGTGCTCGCGACCAACCTGATCGTCGACATCTCCTACCGTCTGCTGGATCCGAGGATCACCTGATGTCCGTCACCTTGAGTCGTGCGGTCCGCACCACCCCGCGGCGTCCCGCAGTCGTCTGGTTCAGCTACGCCGTCCTCGCGGTCGTCGCGCTCGTCGTCCTGCTCGCCGACCTGCTGGCTCCGCACGCGCCGAACGAGCAGAACCTCACGGCGATCCTCCAGTCGCCGAGCTGGCAGCATCCACTCGGCACCGACGACCTCGGCCGGGACGTCCTGAGCCGGATGATCCACGGCACACGGGTGTCGATCCTCGCTGCCGCCTGGGCGGTCGGCATCGCCGTCGTCGTCGGCTTCCCGCTGGGGGTCCTGACCGGATATGTCCGCGGACTCACCGACACTGCCGTGATGCGGGTGCTGGACGCACTGATGGCGTTCCCGGCGCTCGTTCTCGCCATCGGCATCACGGCCATGCTCGGGCCGGACATCATGACTGCCATGACAGCGGTGGGCGTGGTGCTCACACCGGTGATCGTGCGATTGGCACGCGCTCAGACGATGGCCATCACGCAGCAGACCTACATCGAGGCGGCCCGGTCGTTCGGCGCCCGGGGAGCACGACGGATGATCATCCCCCACGTCGTGCCCAACGTCGCGCAGCCGATCGTCGCCCAGGTCGCCGTGCTCGCCGGGTTCGCACTCATCGCGGAGGCGAGCCTGAGCTTCGTCCAGCTCGGCGTCCAACCCCCGACTGCGTCCTGGGGCACGGTGCTCGCTCGCTCCTACACGTTCCTCGAGCTCGCTCCGTGGAGCACCGTCGTCCCAGGCGCCGCGATCGCCGTGACCGTCTTCTCGCTCAATATCCTCGGCGAGGAGATCCAGCGGATGCTCGACCCCCGACGCCGATAGCGATTCCCTGCCGACAATCTGTCCCAGGACGCTGGCCACGTCGTCGTCACGCGCGCAAGCAATCCCATCGAGAGGAATGGAACCCCGATGCCAACTCGTCGACCCGCAGCGGATCACGTCGTCCTGCCGCACGTCCTGCGGCGCCGCGCCGCCGAGCACCCAGATCGAGTCTTCGTCGTCTTCGAGGACGGCAGCCGCTGGACCTACTCCGAGACGCTCAGGCAGGCCGAGTCCGCGGCCGTCGGCCTCGCGGACCTGGGAGTGGGTCCCGGTGATCACGTGGTGTCGTGGCTCCCGACCGGGCCGGACGCCCTCCGCGTGTGGTTCGGCACGAACCTCGCCGGCGCCGTGCTCGTACCGCTCAACAGCGCCTATCGCGGCGGTCTGCTGGAACACTCGCTGGCGTTGTCCACCGCAGCGGTGGCGGTGGTGCACGCCGACCTCGCGCCCCGCCTCAACGAGGTCGACCGTGCCCGGCTGACCGACGTGGTCGTGATCGGCACCGGTGACGTCAGCGTCGACGGCGTGCGCCAGCACCCCGAGCACGTACTGAAGCAGCGACCGGTGGAGGCGCTGCCCACCGTCCCGGTGCATCCCTGGGATCCGTACGCGGTCGTGCTGACATCTGGAACCACCGGACCGTCGAAGGGCGTGATCTGCTCGTACGCACAGCTCACGGCCTGCGCCACTGCTGCCTTCGAGGGGAACTTCGGCGCGGACGACCGCTACCTCGTCACCCTGCCCCTCTTCCATGCGGGTGGGACCATCGGTGTCAACGCCGCGCTCGTGCTGGGCGGCAGCATCGTGCTGACGTCGGGATTCAGAACGGCCGACTTCTGGGACCTGGTGCGCTCCACGAAGCCGACCCACGTCACGCTTCTCGGAGTTATGGCCACCTTCCTCTCCAAGCAGGTGCCGTCGCCTCTCGACCGAGACCACTCGCTGCGTCGGGTCTTCATGATCCCGATGTCGGACGCCCTCGCGTTCTCCGACCGGTTCGGTGTCGAAGTGGTCGCCATGTACAACATGACGGAGGTATCCATCCCGATCGTCTCCGGGCCGAATCCTCTCGTCGACGGCACGTCAGGGCGCGTGCGTCCGGGCATCGAGGCTCGTCTGGTCGACGACCACGACTACGACGTGCCCGACGGCGAGGTGGGTGAGCTCGTGTTGCGCTCCGCCGAGCCGTGGACGATCACCTCCGGCTACCTCGGACGTCCCGACGCCACTGCGGCTGCCTGGCGGAACGGCTGGTTCCACACCGGCGATGCCTTCCGGCGGGCCGGCGGCGAGTACTTCTTCGTCGACCGGATGGGTGACACCATCCGTCGGCGGGGCGAGAACATCTCCTCCTACGAGGTCGAGCTCGAGCTCATCGCCCACCCCAGCGTCGCTGAGGTCGCGGTCGTGGCGACTCCTAGCCCCGAGGGCGAGGACGAGGTGCTCGCGATCGTGGCCCCCGCTCCGGGCCACACGATCGATGTCGGCGAGCTCATCGAGTTCGTCCGGCCCCGCATGGCGCACTTCATGGTGCCCAGATACGTCCGAGTGCTCGACGAGCTCCCGAAGACGCCGACCAGCAAGATCCAGAAGACCGTCTTGCGAACAGCAGGGATCACCTCGGACACGGTGGATCGCGAGGCCCTCGGGATCGTCGTCAAGCGCGAGCGGATCGGTGCGCCGTCGCCGAGGCCCAACCCGTGAAGCGGGACGTGTACGACGCGGACCACGAAGCGTTCCGCGGCTCGGTCCGGGCGTTCCTCGAACGGTCGGTGATCCCTCACGTCGACAACTACGCCGAGCAGCGCGCACTGCCGCGTGACTTCTGGCTGGAGGCAGGCGCCAACGGCTTCCTCGGGCTCGAGATCGCGGAGGAGTACGGCGGGCTGGGCGCCCGGGACTACAGGTTCAACGCGGTCATGACCGAGGAGCTCAGCAAGGTCAACGCTGCGCTCGCATCGTGCTGGGGAATTCACGCGGACGTCACAGTGCCCTACATCGCAGACCTCGGGACGATCGAGCAGAGGCAGCGCTGGCTGCCGAAGGCGGCCTCGGGAGAGATCCTGCTCGCGATCGGCATGACGGAGCCTTCTGGCGGCTCAGATCTCGCTGCCTTGAAGACCACCGCGGTCCGCGACGGCCGCGAGTGGGTCATCAACGGATCGAAGACCTTCATCACCAACGGATCGTCTGCCGACCTGGTCCTGACCGCTGTCCGCACGAGCCCGCAGAAGAAGGCCCGCGGCATCACCCTGTTCGCCATCCCGACCGACGTCCCCGGCTTCCAGCGGGGGCGCAAGCTCGACAAGGTGGGGCAGGACGAGTCCGACACCGCCGAGCTCTTCTTCGAGGACGTTCGCCTTGGAGACGACCACGTCATCGGGGAGGTGGACAGCGGGTTCGTCTACATGATGGAGAGGCTCCCGCAAGAGCGCCTCGTCTGCGCGATCGCGAACGTCGCGCACGCCAAGCAGATCCTCGAGGAGACGCTGGACTACGCCAGGAGCCGGATGGCGTTCGGGCAGCCGATCGGTCGGTTCCAGCACTCGAAGTTCCTTCTCGCCGAGCTGGTCACGAAGATCGAGGTGACCGAGGCCTTCGTCGACCGGTGCGTCGTGGCGCACAGCGAAGGTCGACTGACTGCAGTCGACGCGGCCAAGGCGAAGTCGTGGACCAGCGAGGTCCAGAACGCCGTGCTCGACCACTGCGTGCAGCTCCACGGCGGCTACGGATTCATGAACGAGTACCGCGTGGCCCGTGCCTGGCGAGACGCACGCGTCACGAAGATCTGGGCCGGCTCGAACGAGATCATGAAAGAGCTCATCGGGCGCGAGCTCGGGCTGTAGGGGGTGAGGACATGAGCGAGCTGCGCGTCGATGGCGGCGTGCTCCGCTACTGGGTGTGCGGTGACGGTCCGCCCGTCCTGCTGACACACGGTGCGGGTGCAGACCATCGGATGTTCACCGGTCAGGCAGCGGCGTTGGCCGCGGCCGGCTATCGAGCCATCACCTGGGACATGCGAGGTCACGGCCTGTCACGACCGAGCGCGACCGAGTTCACCGCTGCCCGAGCTGTCGCCGACATGTCGGCACTGCTGAAGCACGTCGATGCCGAGCGTCCGGTGCTGGTCGGGCAGTCGCTCGGTGGGAACCTTGCTCAGACGTTCACGAAGCTTCACCCCGACAGCGTCCGCGCCCTCGTGATCATCGGGTCCGCCTGGAACGCTGGCCCGCTGACGTCGACGGATCGACGCCTGCTCGCCCTCGCTTCTGTCGTCTTCCGGACGATCCCTTTTCGGGCTATGCGGGTGCTGATGGTTCGTTCCTCCGCGACGGCGGCTGCGGCTCGGGAGGACCTCGAGCGCGCGTTCGGCAGCCTCAGCAAGCGCGAGTTCGTCGCAGCATGGGCGGCCGCAGTCGAATCGCTCAGCCCCGATCCGGAGTACCGCACCCCCGTGCCCCTGTGCCTGATCCGCGGCGATCAGGACCGCACCGGGAACATCGCCACGTCCATGCCTAAATGGGCGGTGCACGAAGCGGTCGAGGAGCACGTCATCGCCAACGCGGGCCATGTCGCGAACCAGGACGACTCCAGCGCGGTCAACGCCGTGATCCTCCGGTTCCTCGAGCAGTTGCAAGCCCTCTGATGGGCAGGTATCCCGACTCAGGATCTTCACACCTGACGGCGGGAACGGCGAACCCGAGATCCGGTTGATGAACGACCGTTCGCCCGCTCCTAGCGGAGGCTCGACCTGCAGGTAGCCGATGAAGTCCGTTTGACAGCCCGTGGACCCGTACGGTGCGTCTGCTCGCACCGTCGATCAATGGCCGGCGGCGCCGCTGTGGACAAGTCCAGGCTCACTCGGGTCAGAGCAGCCAGGGAATGAGGCGGCCGTCCGGCAGGCCGATCGACTCCTCGGGGGGCATGGCCGCGACGGTCGCGGTGAAGGCCGCCAGGCCTTCGGCGAGCATCTGTTGGTCCTCCGGGTCCATCCGCACGACCACGCCGTCGATCAGACGCCGGCGGGCCGTCATGATGCCGGCGAGGAGCCGGCCTCCTTCGTCGGTCAGCCGGAGTACGGCGCTGCGCCGGTCGTCCGGGTCCGGCTGGCGGGAGATCCGTCCGGCGGCGACGAGCTGGTCGCAGGTCCGGCTGGCGTTCGAGGCGTTGACGTGGAGGTGTTGGGCGATGGTGGTCAGGTTCATCGGTCCGCGGGAGTTCAGCAGCACCAGGACACGCAGCTGCGGGACGGTGAGCTCGTCGGCGACCTCGCTGAGTGTCCGGGCCACGATCGCGGTCATCGTGGGCGACACCGCCATCATCGCCTCGGTCGCCTGGGCTTGCCGGGTCTCCATCTCGCTGGCTCAGAGCTGCCGGCGAACGCCGGGCTCGGTGCCGATCCGGCGGACCTGGTCAGCGAGCTGTCCGTCGATCTCGGCGATCCCGGTGAGCGCGAACCGTGCCCTCTGCGGGATCCACGACAGCTGGACCGAGGCGAACGCGATCGTGGCGACGGCGAGGGCCAGGAACCCGAGCGGGAGTGGGCTTGCGAGGGGTCTGAGCACCACTCGGGTGGCGCCGGCAGCCGAGGTCGGGTCGTCCGACGGGTTTGCGGTCATCGCGAACGTCTTCTCAGCCGGTGACCATGATCTGGGCCGCGGTCTCCTTGACCTTGGCGTTCGCCCAGCGCATCTGGCGCAGGGTCTGCGGGTGGCACTCCTGGGCGGTCGCGAGCAGCTCGGTGTCCTTCATCGCTTGTGCGGTCTGGGCGAGCACCTCCCAGTCCAGCGAGACGCCGGCCGCCGTCCGGTGGATGTGGCGAAGATCTGCCAGGAGCAGCAACGTCGGCTCGTGGAACCGGCCGGCGAGCTCGGCACCCTTCTGCTTCACCCGGGCGAGCAGGGTCGCCTCGTCCTCCGGGGCGGGGTCGAGGTCGAGCCCGTAGTCGCGGCCGACCGCGGCGAGGCGGCGGACGTGCAGCTGGGACCACGTGGCGATGTCGCGGGCGACGTAGAAGATCTCGTGATCGACCTTCTGCTGGTCCGAGAGGTTCAGCAGGGCACCGGCGAGGTCGTTCTCGGAGCGGTGCAGCTCCTCGATCGCGGCGCCGACCTTGTTGCCGTGCAGGCTGCGCAACGTCTGGGTGATGTTCATCGGGTCTCCCCTGCGGGCTGGACCTGTTCGCTGACCAGAGCCGTGGCGTCCCCGCGGGTTGGCGGCCCTGAGGTCGACGCCGGTCGCGAGCCGGTGGTGGTGGGCGCCGGGGCCGGGGTGCCGTCGGAGGTGGCGACGCGGGTGGCGTTCGCGGCGGCGGTCTTGAAGATGGGCTGCTTGGACGCGGGGTCCCAGTCGGTCAGGGTCAGCTCGTTGGCGGCGCGGCCCTGACCGTCGGGCTCGTGGCCGGCGGCGGTGTCCCAGTAGCCGTAGTGGAAGGGCAGGAACAGCACGCCACGCCGGATGCCGCTGATCCGCAGGCGTGCGGTGACCTCGCCGCGAGGGGTGGTGACGTGGAGGAGGTCGCCCTCCTCCCAGCCCTGCTCCTGCGCGTCGTCGACCGACGCCTCGACCCACACCTCGGGGGCGGCCGCCTGCAGCTGCGGTGCGCGGCCGGTCTTGGTGCGGGTGTGGAAGTGGTAGAGCGTGCGGCCGGTGACCAGCTGGAACGGGTGGTCCTCCGAGGGCAGCTCGTGCGGTGGGAGGTACTCACCTGCCTTGATCACCGCCTTGCCCTGGGGGTTGAGCGCCTTGTACTCCGTCGGCTCGACCGGTGCGCCGGTGACCAGGTCCCGCCCGTAGCTCTCGCAGTAGTCGGGGTGGGCCCAGAACTCCCCGTCGACGTAGATCCGTTCGGCGCCGTCGGGGTGCTCCTCGTTGCAGGGCCACTGGATGCCGCTGCCGCCGCGGAGCTTGTCGTAGCTGATCCCGGTGTAGTCGCACGGCCGCCCCCGGGTGCACTCCTTCCACGCCTCGAACGCCTCCTCCGGGGTCGCCCACTTCACCAGCGGTGCGCCGTCCTTGTCCTCCAGCCCGAGCCGGTGGGCGTAGTCGATGAGGATGTCGAGGTCCGGGCGGGCCTCCCCCGGCGGGTCGACCGCCTTCTCCGACAGGTGGACCGTGCGGTCGACGTTGGTGAACGTGCCGGTCTTCTCGCCCCACGTCGCCGCCGGGAGCACGACGTCGGCCAGCTGTGCGGTCTCGGTGAGGAACAGGTCCTGGACCACCAGGAACAACCGCTCCTGGGACAGGAGGGCGCGCATCCGTCGCAGCTCCGGCATGGAGACCGCGGGATTCGTCGCGGTCACGTAGAGGAACCGGATCGAGCCGTCCTCGACGTACCGCATGATCTGCATGGCGTGCGTGGGTGCGGTGTAGTGCGGGATCTGCATCGGGTCGATGTTCCACACCCGGGCGAGGTCCTTGATGTGGGCATCGTTGGACCAGTTGCGGAACGCCGGCAGGTCGCCGTCGGCGCCGCACTCGCGGGTGTTCTGCGCGGTGGGCTGGCCGTTCATCTGCAGGATCCCGCAGCCGGGCTTGCCCAGCATGCCGCGCACGATGTGGATGTTGTTGACCTGCACCGCCGCTGCCGTGGCCTGGTGGGACTGGTAGAAGCCCTGCAGCACCGTCGACATCAGGCGTTCGGCCGTCCCGATCAGGCGTGCCGCCTCCCGCAGGTCCGCGGCGGACACTCCGCAGACCTCCGCCGCGCGCTCGACGGTGTACTCCGTCAGCATCTTCTCGAGCTCGGCGAACCCCACGGCATGCGCCTCGACGTAGTCGTGGTCGACCCAGTCGCGCTCGAGCAGCTCGTGCAGGATCGCGTTCATGAGCATCACGTTGGTGCCGGGCCGAGGCGCCAGGTGCACGGTGGCGTGGTCGGCCACCGGGGTCTGCCGGGGGTCGACGCAGATGATCGCCGGCGGGTCGGGTCCGGCGAGCCGGTCCAGGACCCGGGACCACAGCACCGTCTGGGTCTCGGCCATGTTGTGGCCGTAGAGGCAGATGACCTCGGCGTGGTCGATGTCGGTGTAGGAGCCGGGCTGCCCGTCGCTGCCGAACGACTCCTTGAGCGCCGCTGCGGCGGTGGCGGTGCACAGCCGGGTGTTGCCGTCGACGTGGTTGGTGCCGATCCCGCCGTGGGCGATCAGGCCGAGGGTGTAGTACTCCTCCAGGAACAGCTGTCCGGTGGTGTAGAAGCCGATCGAGGACGGCCCCCGCTCCTCCAGCAGCTCCTTGGTGCGGGAGGCGACGGCGTCCATGGCGGTCTCCCAGTCGGTCTCGACCAGCGCCCCGTCGCGCCGGATCAGCGGCCGCGTCAACCGGTCCTCAGAGCTGTTGGCCTGCCAGCCGTAGAGGTCCTTCGGCCCGAGCCGCCCGTGGTTCACCCTGTCCACCGCGCGGCCGCGGACACCGACGATCCGGCCGTCCTTCACCGCGATGTCCATCGCGTCGCCGGTGGAGTGCAGGATCGAGGCCGACTGCACCCAGCGGTCGACGTCGGCGGGCAAGAGCCCTTCCGCGAGATGGCTGTCGACTCGCGCCGGCCACGTCTCCCCTGGCCCGTACGGGGTCCGGGTGCCCCACGGCTCGGCGATCCGGTCGACCTGTTGCGCCATCGTCCTCACCCTCGCTCGTCGTAGCAGGTCGGAGTACCCGCCCGACGTACATCCATGCGGTCGCGCAAACAAGTCCGCGGCGACGGGTCCACGCCCAGCGTCACAGGGTGGCGCTCAGGGAACGGCACGCCTCCTCGCACCGGCGGCATGCCTCGGCGCAGATCCGACAGTGGTCGTGCATCTCCGCGTGCTGCTCGCACTCGTCACCGCACGCCTTGCACACGATCGCGCAGGCCTCGAGGAACGCCCTGGTCACCTCGGCGTCGTAGCCGGTGTGTCGCGACAAGGCGTTGCCGGTCGCGACGCAGATGTCCGCGCAGTCGAGGTCGGTCCGGATGCACGTGGTCAGCTCGGCGACCATGTCCTCGCCGAGGCAGGCATCAGCGCAGGCCGTGCAGACCTGGGCGCACTCGAAGCAGGCGGCGATGCACTCCGCCAGCTTGTCCTTGTCGATGTCGCCGAGGTCGCTCGGGTACGCCTCGAGCATCTTCACGTGTGCCATGTGTCCTCCAACCCGACGCGCGGGGCCGCCGGTGGGCAGGCCTGGTGCCGACGTCGTGCTCATCCCGTAACCCCGATCGGTTCCAGCACACGGGTGTCGACGGTCTGCTGAGGTCGTCAGCGCAGGTGATCGGCGAGCTCGCTGAGGGAGGTCACCCGAACCTCGGGGGCCGTGAAGTGGGCCGGGTAGCGGCTGTCAGCCCGGTCGAGCCAGGCGGTACGGAGGCCGGCGCGTGCCGCCCCGTCGATGTCCCAAGGGTGCACGGCGACGAGCATCGCCTCGCCCGGCGCAACGGCGCACTGCTCGACGGCGTACGTGTACGCCGACCGGGCCGGCTTCCAGGCCCGGGACTCCTCCGCCGACAACAGGCGTTCGAAACGGCCCAGGATGCCGGCTCGCTCGAGCAGGCCCGCGGCGACCGAGGTCGCTCCGTTCGACATCGTGACCAGCCGGACGCCCAGCTCGGTGAGATCCCGGACGCCGTCGGGAACATCGGCGTGCACCGGGAGCTGGCCGAAACCGGCCATGATGTGTCGAACAGCCTCCTCGAGACCTCGGTCGAGGGAGGGCTCGTCGAGCGTGGTTCGCAGGATCTCGGCACCGATCTCTGCGAACGAGGCGCTCGATCCCGCCGCGGTCAACGCGAAGCCGTCCCTGAGCAGCTCGGCGAACCACCGCTGTGCCTGATGTGCTGGGGCGCCGACGTCCTCGAACAGGGCCGCCACCGGCGCCATGTCCGAGAGCGTCTGGTTGACGTCGAAGACGAGGACCTCGGGCCTTGCCACCCCGCGTGCGTTCGAGCTCGCCACCCGATCCAGGGTAGTCCGGATGGGAGGGGCCGGGACTCCACGACGCTGCTGACACGGCCCCGCACGACCCCTGGCGACCGTCCTTCTCGACAGCCGGACGGCCGCCGGTCACACGACCCGGTTGGCCCTCGCCGCCGCGCGGAACCACTCGGCGCTGAGCTTCGGCGTCCGCTCCAGGGTGTCGAAGTCGACGTGGACCAACCCGAACCGGGTGCCGTAGCCGTCGCCCCACTCGAAGTTGTCCTGGGCGGACCAGTGGAAGTAGCCGTGCACGGGGACGCCCTCCGCAGTGGCCCGCTGGAGCTGGGCGAGGCAGGCGCGCAGGAACATGACCCGGTCGGAGTCGTAGACCCGGCCGTCGTCGGCCACGGCGTCGGAGGCCGCAGAGCCGTTCTCGGTGATGAAGATCGACTCGGCGCCCCAGATCGACCGCATGTGTCGCGGCGCCCAGTACATGACCTCGGGGTCGAGGACGTGCCAGCTCGCCCCCATCTTGGGGTGGGACGCGTTGACCGGGATGTCGCGGTAGCCGGGCGGCTCGTCCGAGGGTTCGAGGTACCAGCCGGGCTTGTAGACGTTGATGCCGACGAAGTCCAGCGGTGAGGCGATGACCTGCAGCTCCTCGTCGGTGAAGGTCGGGGTCCGACCGCCGGCTGAGGCGAGGTACTCCTCGGTGTAGCGGCCCTCGAGCAGCACCGTCATGAACCCGGCGTTGCGGTCGCGCGTGGCGGTCTCTGCGGCCTTCACGTGCTCGGGGGTGTCCAGGACCGGGACGCCGACGCGGATGTTCTCCGCGAAGCCGACCTTGGTCCCTGCAGGACCTCGGGCCCGGATCGCCTGGACCGCGAGGCCGTGACCGAGCACGGCGTGGTGGCGCACCTGCTTGAGGTCCGCGTCCGAGAGCCTGAGCCCTGGAGCGGCACCGAGGTGGACGGTCCTCCCGCCACCGACCTGCACGTCGAGACCCTGGTAGCCACCTTCGACGAACGAGGCGAACTCGTTGATCGTGAAGTAGTGCTTCACCCTGTCGCCGAGCTGCTCCGCGACGTACCCGGCGTAGTCGGCGAACGCCTGGGCGGTCTCCTTGCGCTGCCAGCCGCCGTACCTGTCCTGGAGGGCCTGGGGCAGGTCCCAGTGGTACAGAGTGGCGAACGGCTCGATACCGGCGCCGAGCAGCTCGTCGACCAGTCGGTCGTAGAAGTCCAGGCCGGGCCGGTTCGGCTTCCCGCCCCCCTCGGGGAAGATCCGTGGCCACGCGACCGAGAACCGGTACGCGTTGGCGTTGAGATCCTTCATCAACGCGACGTCCTCGACGTAGCGGTGGTAGTGGTCGTTGGCGACGTCTGCGTTGTCGTCGTTCTTCACGTTGCCCGGCGTGTGCGCATACGTGTCCCAGATCGAAGGGCCCTTGCCGTCCTCGTCCCAGGCCCCTTCGACCTGGTAGGACGACGTCGCGACGCCCCACCTGAAACCGTCGGGAAAGGTGCGGCTGCTCGACGGTGCTGCTGCGTTCATCCTCGTTCTTCTCCGATCTTCTTCCGTGGGCCTACCTGCGTCACCGCCGCGAACGGGTGCGCCGGGGTGCGGTGTCCCTGCGGCGACGACGCCAGGTCTCGGTGAGGATGGAGCCGACGGCGACGCCGACTCCGATGCAGAAGGCGGTGCCGAGGGCTTGCCCGCGGAGGGCTTCGCGGGCGGACTCGGTCTCGGCGAGCAGCGGGATGAGGGTCGCGGGTGCCGGCAAGAGCGGGACGATGGCGGGGACGAGCCAGAGGGCGGCGGGCTTGGCGGAGCGTTGCGCCAGGGCCTGTCCGCCGGCTCCGATGACCAGGGCGGCGAGGAGGGTGCCGACCAGCGGGTCGACGTCGGTCGCGCCCTCTCCGATCCCGCGGGTGACGAGGACGGCGACGCACCCGAGGAGTGCCGCCGGGGCCAGCCCGGCGGCGGGTACGCCGAGCTGGCAGGCGTAGAACACCACGGCGACGGCACCGGCGCAGGCGAGGACCGGGACCGGGTACACCTCGGGGCCGGCGGCCGTGATGGTGAGGTGGACGTCGAGTGCCCGGCCGCCGGTGAGCACGAGGCCCGCGGAGATCGCGACCGCCGCGCCGAGGAGGACGACCTCGACGAGCCTGGTGGTCCCGGACGCGAGGGCGCCGTCGAGGAAGTCGCGCATGCCGGCCACGAGGACCGCCCCGGGGAGGAACCGGAGCAGGCTGCCGGTGAGCACGAGCCCACCCTGGATCGGCACGCCGACCTTCACGAGCAGGACGACCGCGATGGTCGTGGCCGACACCCCGACGGCGACGCGGAAGAAGGCGCTGAGCTCGCTGCGGTCGATGCGTTCGAGCGCGGGTTGGACGGCAAGACCGATGCCCAGGGTCGCGAGCGCGTCATACCAACGACCGCCGAACATGACCGTGACGGCCATGGACAGGAGGGCCGGAGCGGCGAAGCCCAGCCAGCGCGGGTACGGGTAGGGACTCGCAGCCGCCTCGACCAGTCGCTTCTCGGCCTCGGTGAGCGTGACCTCGCCCCGTGTGATCGCGTCGGTCAGCCCGGCAGCCGCCACGAGCCGGTGGTAGCCGGGCTCCCACCTCCGGACCACCTCGACCGCGGTGGTCGCCTCGGCGCTGTCCTCGGCGACGTAGGACACGGTGACGGACGTGTAGCTGACCACGACCGCCGCCGCCGGGGCGGCGTAGGCCTCCAGCACCCGACGGAGACGGGCCTCGACCTCGTGCGCCTGGGCTCCGCTGGCGACCATGAGGCGCCCGAGACGGAGGACCAGCCGCAGGATGCGGCGGCGGTCCTCCGCGCTGGGCTCGGGCGCCCCCGTGGCTCGCCGGTCCTTTCGGCTCAGCTGCCGAACAACGCGTCGGTCAGCGAGGTCTCAGCCACGAGCTCGAAGCTGTCGGCGGACCGACCGACCGCGACCTGGTACGTCCCGCCCGTGATGCGCCACTGCTCGGCAGTGCCGTCGAAGCGCGCGACGAACCGCGGATCGGCCGTCAGCGTCACTCGGCGCGACTCCCCGGGTTGCAGCTGCACCCGGGCGAAGCCGAGGAGACGTACCCGGTGACCGTCGGCCGCCCTCGTCAGG
>NZ_CP094291.1 GCF_022759505.1 Georgenia sp. TF02-10
CCGGCCGCACCTCGTCCTCGTAGCCGTACATCACCGCGCAGACGAGGGCGCGGACGTCGCCGGGCTGGGGGATGTAGGCCTCGTCGTCGCGGCGCAGGTAGGCCACCTTCCACTCGTCGAACAGCACGGCGCCGGCGAACGTCGCGACCCCCGCCCGGGCGAGCGCCCCGACGCAGCGGTAGGCGTCGTCGTAGTTGTCGAACGCCCAGAACGGCGAGAGCTCGGCCTCCGGCTTCGGGTAGAGCTTGAGGGTCGCCTCCGTGGCGATGCCGAGCGTGCCCTGGTGGCCCATGAAGAGGTGCTTGAGCTGGTAGCCGCTCGAGGACTTGCTGACCTTGTGGCCGATGCCGTCGCCGACGTGCATGACCTCGCCGGTGGGCAGCACGTGGTCGAAGCTGAGCACCAGGTCGCGGGTGTGGCCGTAGCGCGCCCCGATCAGCGACCACCCGCTGGTGCCGATCCGGCCACCAACCAGGGAGCAGGGGTACGACGCGGGGTTGTCGGGGTAGAACAGCCCGTGCCGCGCCAGCTCCTCGTTGAGCTTGAGCATGTTGATGCCGGTGCCGACGGTGGCGGTGCGGTTGTCGAGGTCGATCTCCTTGACCTGGTTCATCCGCTTGACGTCGATCACGATCCCGCCGCGCAGCGGCACGGCGCCGTCGGTGAGTCCGGTGCCGCCGTCGCGGGGCACCACCGGCACCCGGAGGTCGTTGGCGACGCGGACCACGCCGGCGACCTGCTCGGTGCTGGTGGGCAGCACCGCCAGGTCGGGCATCCGCTCCGCCCAGCGGTGGACGGGGAACGGCGCCGGCACCCGGGCACGGTTGAGGCGGTCGGCCTTGGAGGTGAGGATCTGGTCGTCGGCGAGGACCGTGCGCAGGGCGGCGACCACCTCGTCGAGGCGCTCGACCTGGATCGTCATGACGCACCGCCGTGGGTCGTGCCTCCCACCTCGATGCCGAGCGAGGCGGCGAGCAGCTCGTGGATGTCGACCACGTCGATCGACCGGCTCTCGCCGGCGGCCGACAGCGGCCGCTCCGACCACGGGCACGCGCTCACCAGCGTGTCGACGCCGAGGCCGGCCGCCTTCTCCAGCCGGTTGGCCGAGATCCGCTCGGTCAGCTCCGGCTTCTCGATCGGAAGCCCGCCGCCGCCGCCCGAGCAGTAGGACCACTGGGTCACCCGGTCGACGTCGTTGAAGGTCAGCCCCGGGATCGCGCGGAGGATCTCACGCGGCTCCTTCCAGATCCCCTTCCGCTTGTTGAGCCGGCACGGGTCGTGGTAGGTGACGGTGCGCTCGACGGGGACCGACGGCGTGAGCCGCCCCTCCCTGATCAGCTGCGCGAACAGCTCGACGACCAGCACGACCTCGATGTCGTACTCCGCGCCGAAGTACCGCGGGTAGTCCTCGGTGAAGGAGATGTAGTCGTGCGGGTCGAGCACCAGCACCCGCCGGGTGCCGGTCGAGCGCCAGTTGTCGAGGTTGTGCCGGGCGAACCGCTTCGCCTGGTCGACGTACCCCATCTCGGCGGCCGGGCCGCCGCAGCACCACTGCTCGCCCATCAGCCCGAACTCGACGCCCGCCATGGTGAGGACCTGCGCGACCGCGCGCGGCACCGACGTGCGGTAGAACGCCGCCTCGCAGTCGACGAACAGGACGGTCTCGCCGCCGATCGGCAGGTCGAGGCCGGCGCTCCAGTCACGCACGTGCTCCTGGCTGACCGGCGTGTCACCGAGCACCGGCTCGTGGGTGAGCTCGTCGGTGCGGGCGTTCCAGGTGCGCCAGCCCTCCTGGTGCACGCCCTGCTCGACCGCGAGCGCCCGGACCGCCTTGACCACGTCGACGGTGCGGGTGCGGAACCGGTAGAAGTCGCCGGTGAACAGGGTGTTGGGACACCGCAGCTCGCAGGCGCCGCACTGGGTGCAGTTGACGTAGTCGGCCGCGACGTCGGCGACGGAGACCTCGCCCTTCTCCATCGCCACGACGTTGGCGTGGAAGGCGGTCGGCGCCCACGACTCGTTGCGGGTGACCTGCATGACCGGGCACACCTCGCGGCAGAACTTGTGGCCGGAGGAGAAGCAGTTGTACGCCGCGTTGCGCCACTCCGCGGCGAACTCATGCTCCGGCGTCGCGGCCGCGGGTGGTCCGCCGTTGGTCGGCGGGCCGCCGTCGGTGGCGCCCGTCGACGAGCGCGAGCCGTCGACGAGCGGCAGCGGCTGCCCCACGATCGTGTCGACGTACTGCGACAGCTCCTCGGGGTTGTCGCGCATCCCCGGGGTGAACGGCGCCGCCAGGGCGTCCGGGCCGCTGGAGCCGTCCCGCCCGCTCTCGGTCTGGGTCATCTGCGTACCTCCGCCTGCGTGAGCCAGGTCACGTTCGCGGCCTAAACCTATGGGACTGCATGTTTACTCGCAAGCCCTCCGTGACCACCTCCGGTCGCGGTCCGGCTGCACTACGATCGGCACCCCGGGCGCCCTCCGCACCGGGTCCCGCGAGCGCGAGGAGGTGGCCGTGCGACTGCTCTCCGGCGACGCCCGCGACGCGCTCCTCACCCCGCTGGGCGACGCCGGGCGGAGCGAGGAGGTCGCCCGCCGCCTCGGCAGCGCGATCGCCCTCGGACTGATCGAGGACGGGGAGCAGCTGCCGTCGGAGTCGCAGCTGGCCGCGACCCTGAACGTCTCGACGGTGACGCTGCGCGACGCCCTCGCCGACCTGCGCCAGCGGGGCCTGGTGGAGACCCGTCGCGGGCGCGGCGGGGGCAGCTTCGTCCGGATGTCGCAGGCGGCGCTGGCCGCGCTGTCGCGCGAGCGGCTGGGCGAGATCGGCGTGAGCGACCTGCGCGAGCTCGGCGACCTGCACGCCATGGCCGCCGGCACCGCGGCCCGGCTCGCCGCCGAACGGGCCTCGGCCACCGAGCTCGCCCGGCTCCGCGACCTGGCCGCGCGGATGGGCGACGCGCGGGACGCCACCGACCTCCACCGGCTGGAGGGCCGGTACTACATCGAGATGGCCGCGGCGGCGCAGTCGGCGCGCCTCACGCGGCTCGAGATCGAGATCCAGGGCGACCTGGCCCAGGTGATGTGGCGCCTGCGCCCCGACCGGTCGGCCGGCTCCGTGGCGGCCGAGCGGGCAGCCGTCGTCGAGGCGGTGGCCCGGCACGACGGCGACCGCGCCCGGGCGCTGACCGAGGCCCAGGTCGCCGAGGACACCCGCCTCCTGATCGAGGACCACATCACGATGACCCGGTCGACCGCGAGCTGAGGAGTGCCCATGACGACGACGCAGGCGCCCGACCCGGCCCTCGCCATCAGCGAGGCGATCGAGGGGATCTTCGCGACCGTGGCCGAGGTCCGGCGGGTCACGCTCGCGCGGCACGCGGCGGCCACCGCCGCCGGCCGGCGGTTCGCCGACGAGGACGTGCGCGCGCTCGCGCCGGCGTACGTCGACCTGCTGCGGGCCCCGGGCGAGGTCGCCGTCGGCCTCGGCATCATCCTCGAGCCCGGCACCCTGGCCGACCACCCGCTGCGGCTCGAGTGGTGGCAGTGGTCGCCCCAGCGCGACGCTCCCGTCCCCCTCGAGGTCGACCTGCACCCCGACAGCGTCGGCTTCTACGACTACGCGGCGGCGGAGTGGTTCGCCGTCCCCCGCCGCACCCGCAGCCGGCACGTCGCCGGCCCCTACGTCGACGTGCACGGCACCGACGGCTACATGCTGACGTTCACCCTCCCGATGGAGGTCGACGGCCGCTTCCTCGGCGTCGCCGGCGCCGACGTCCTGGTCACCCGGTTCGAGTCGGTGGTGCTCGGCCGGCTCGGCAGCCACGCCGTCCTCGCCAACGAGGAGGGCCGGGTCGTCGTCTCGACCTCGAGCCGCTGGATCACCGGGTGCCTTCTCCCGGACGACGAACTCCCTCCCGCCGTGCCGCTCCCCCGGCTCCCGTGGGCGTTGGTCGAGGCGCCCGCCTGACGCGGGCCGGCGTCTCCGGCCGCTCGGGCCCAGCGCTCACCCCTCGGTGTGCGGCAGCTCGCCCCCCAGCGCGTCCTGCGGCTCGCCCTCCTCGGCGGTCTCCGGCGGTCCCTCGGTCTGCGCCTCCGCCTCGTCGGTGGCCGCCATGATCCGGGTGATCGCGGCGCGGTCGGCGGCCGACGGCTGCCCCCACCCCGGCTCGTAGCCGTAGACGTCGGCCAGCAGCCGACCGTCGGCGAGCGTGTCGAGCACCTCGACCGACTCCGGCCCGATCAGGCCCGGGTGGGCGACCCCGCAGGTCTCGGCGATCTTGAGCAGGTCGCGACGGAGCGTGCGCACGTAGCTGGCGACCCGGTCGCCCTTGGTCACCGGGTCGAGGCCGCGGGTGAGCCACGGGTTCTGGGTGGCCACGCCGGTCGGGCAGCCGCCGGTGTGGCACCGCTGGGCCTGGATGCAGCCGGCGGCGAGCATCGCCTCGCGGCCGACGTTGACGAGGTCGGCGCCGAGCGCGAACGCGACGACGGCGTTGTCGGGCAGGCCGAGCTTGCCGGCCCCGACGAACACCACGTCCTCAGCGAGCCCGCGCCGCGCGAACTCGGCGTACACCCGGGCGAAGCCGAGGCGGAAGGGCAGCGAGACCGCGTCGGTGAAGATCAGCGGCGACGCGCCGGTGCCGCCCTCGCCGCCGTCGATGTCGACGAAGTCGACGCCGCGGTCGCCCCGCGCCATCAGGTCGGTGAGCTCGTGCCAGAAGCCGAGGTCGCCGACCGCCGACTTGATGCCCACCGGCAGCCCGGTCTCCGCGGCGAGCATCTCCACGAAGTCGAGCAGCGAGTCGACGTCGTGGAACTCCGCGTGCCGCGACGGGCTCAGGCAGTCCTGGCCCATCGGGACGCCGCGGGTCTCGGCGATCTCGCGGGAGACCTTCGCCGCCGGGAGCACGCCGCCGAGCCCCGGCTTCGCGCCTTGGCTGAGCTTGATCTCCAGCGCTCGCACGGGGGCCCGCTCGACGAGCTCCTTCAGCCGCGGGAGGCTGAACCGGCCGTGCTCGTCGCGGCAGCCGAAGTAGGCGGTGCCGATCTGGAAGACCAGCTCGCCGCCGGAGCGGTGGTACGGCGACACGGCGCCCTCGCCGGTGTTGTGCAGGCACCCGGCAGCGGCGGCGCCCCGGTTGAGTGCCTCGATCGCCGGCCCCGACAGCGAGCCGAAGCTCATGCCGGAGATGTTGACGACCGAGGCCGGCCGGAAGGCGTGCCGGCGGCCGCGCGCACCGCCGAGCAACTTCGCCGCCGGCAGCCGGGCCTCCTGGCCCACGGCGCCGTGGGTCGGGTGCTCCTCGCCGAAGGTCCGGTGGTGCACGATCACGTTGCCGGAGGAGTGCTCCAGGTCGTTGTCGGTGCCGAAGCCGAAGTAGTTGTTCTGCAGCTTCGCCGACGCGTAGACCCACCGGCGCTGGTCGCGGCTGAACGGCCGCTCCTCGTCGTTGCCCGCCACGATGTACTGCCGCAGCTCCGGCCCCACCGACTCGAGCAGGAAGCGGGCGTGCCCCACGACGGGGAAGTTGCGCAGGATGGCGTGGTCACGCTGCACCAGGTCGCGCACCGCGACCGCTCCCACCGCCGCCAGCGGCCCCAGCACCCAACGCCTCTTCACGGGGGGCCGGTACCCACCGCCGGGCGACCTACAGCACCGACCCCCGGTGCCGGTCGGGCCGGTTGACGCGGACCGGCCCGGGTACCGCCCCCGCAACGTTCGTCGACCGGAAGGAGCGCTGCCATGGGCGGCTCGGGCCTCGCCCTCATCCCGGTGCTGATCATCGTCGCGATCGCGCTGTGGCTCCTCTTCAGCGGGGTCGTCTTCGCCGGCGGCAGCCGGACCGGTCGCAGCGGGAAGGTGCTGCGGCCCGACCCCGCCCACGAGCTGCGCTACCAGGTGCCCGAGGGCCAGGACCCGGTCGTGGTGCTGACCGCCCTGCACCAGCGCGGGTACGACGCCGTGCTCGAGGAGCCCGAGGGGCGGCGGATCATCGACGTGACCTGCCCCGAGGACAAGGACCACGACCGCGAGGACGTCCGGCACGTGATCGCCGGTGCCGGCACCACCCTCGACGAGAAGGACCGGACGGGTCTTCCCCAGCAGGTGCGGTTCCTCGACGAGCAGGCCGCCTGACCACCCGCCCGTCGCCGGCGCGTCGCCGCGCCCCGCGCCCGGGCGTCCCCTGTCCCCCGATCGGAGACCGACATGCAACCACCGGAGAACCGGACCCGACGCCTCGCCACGGGGCTCGGCTGGACCAGCCTCGCCCTCGGCGCGGCACCGCTGCTCGCCCCGCAGGCCGTCGCCCGGATGGCGGGCGTCGACGACGACCCCCGGTCGACACTCGTGATCCGCGCGGTCGGCGCCCGCGAGCTGGTGCACGCCGCCGCGCTGCTGGGCGGCCCCGCGGGGGCCGTCTGGACCCGGGTCGGCGGCGACGCCCTCGACCTCGCCGTGCTGGCCTCGGCCGCCCGCTCCCGCCACGGCGACCGCCGTACGCGGGTGATGACGACGCTCGGCGTCGTCGCCGGGATCACCGCGGTCGACCTCTACGCCGCCGCGCGCACCCGACGCGCGCAGCACGGTGGCGACCGGCCCGGCCCGCTCGAGCTCTCGGCGTCGGTCACCGTCAACCGGAGCCAGGAGGACGTCTACGCCTTCTGGCGGTCGCTGGAGAACCTGCCGCGGTTCATGCTGCACCTGCAGTCCGTCGAGGACCTGGGCGGCGGCCGCTCCCGGTGGCGCGCCAACGCCCCGCTGCGCCGGCGCAGCGTCGAGTGGGACGCCGAGATCACCAGCGAGGAGCCGGGCAAGCGGCTGGCCTGGAAGTCGCTCCCGGGCGCCGACGTCGCCAACGCCGGCACGGTGCACTTCGGGCCGACACCCGACGGCCGGAGCACCGAGGTGAAGGTCGTGCTGCACTACGACGTCCCGGGCGGGCGGGTCGGCCGCGCCGTGGCCCGGCTGCTCGGCGAGAACCCGGTCCAGCAGGTGCGCGACGACCTGCGCCGGTTCAAGCAGGTGATGGAGACCGGCGACGTCGTGCGCACCGAGGCGCTGCCCCAGGGCACCGACGCCCGCCACCAGGTGCTCCAGCGACCCGGCCACGCACTGAAGGGAGGCGCCCGGTGAAGGCGGTCTGCTTCGAGGGACCCACCAAGGTCGGCGTCCACGACGTTCCCGACCCGCAGATCCTCAACGACCGGGACGCGATCGTCCGCGTCACCAGCACGGCGATCTGCGGCTCCGACCTCCACCTCTACGACGGCTACGTGCCGATGGTCGAGCCCGGCGACATCTTCGGCCACGAGTTCATGGGCGAGGTCGTCGAGCTGGGCTCCGCAGTGACGAACCTGCAGGTCGGCGACCGGGTCGTCGTGCCGTTCCCGATCGCGTGCGGCGGCTGCCGCTCGTGCGAGCGCGGCCTCTGGTCCCTGTGCGAGAACTCCAACCCCAACGCCGGCCTCGCCGAGAAGCTCATGGGCCACTCGCCGGCCGGGCTGTTCGGCTACTCGCACCTGCTCGGCGGCTACCCCGGCGGACAGGCCGAGTACGTGCGGGTCCCGTTCGCCGACGTCGGCCCGATGAAGATCGACGACGACCTGACCGACGAGCAGGTGCTGTTCCTGACCGACGTGCTCCCGACCGGCTACATGGCCGCCGAGATGTGCGGCATCGAGCCCGGCGACGTCGTCGCGGTGTGGGGTGCGGGCCCGGTCGGCCAGTTCGCCGCCGTCAGCGCGCGGCTGCTCGGCGCGTCCGACGTCATCGTCGTCGACCGGGTGCCCGAGCGGCTGGCGATGGCGGAGGACAAGGCCGGCGCGACCACGGTGAACTTCGAGGAGACCAACGTCCTCCTCGAGCTGCGCGAGCTCACCGCCGGCCGCGGCCCCGACCACTGCATCGAGGCGGTCGGCATGGAGGCCCACGGCGACTTCACCGCCGTCCACCTCTACGACAAGGCCAAGCAGCTGATGAAGCTGCAGACCGAGCGGCCGCAGGCCATCCGGGAGGCGATCCTCGCCTGCGGCAACGGCGGCACCGTCTCGATGGTCGGCGTCTACGGCGGGATGGTCGACAAGTTCCCGCTGGGCTCGGTGATGAACCGGTCGCTGACGATCCGGACCGGGCAGACCCACGTCCACCGCTACCTGCGGCCGCTGCTCGAGCACGTCCGCAACGGCGACATCGACCCGACGTACATCATCAGCCACCGGATGCCGCTGACCGAGGCGCCCGAGGCCTACGACATGTTCAAGCACAAGTCCGACGAGTGCACGAAGGTGGTCCTCACGCCCTGACCGCGGGGCTGGGTCCGGACCGCTCGGCGCCGGGGGTTGTCGGCCCTTCCCCCGGGTTGTCGGCCTCTGCAATGACCGACAACCCGCCTCCTCAGACGTGGCCGGCCAGCTGCGCCATCCGCGCCTCGAGCGCGGCGAGGTAGGCGTCGCGCTGCTTCGGCGTGACCGGGCTGCCCGCGGCGAGGTGGCTGCAGACGGGCAGCACGTCGACGGAGAGCTTGGCGCCGCCGGCGAGGGCGCGGAGCTCGTCGAGCCGGTCGCCGAACGGCGTGCCGCTGCCCGGCGAGTAGGAGCGCACGACCTCCTCGACCTGGTCGGGGTAGAGGTCGACCTTGGTCACCACGACGACCAGCCAGGTCGGGGTGCCGCGGCGGACGGCCATCGAGGCGATCCGGTGCGCGGTGACCGTCCAGTCCTCCAGCTCGCGAGCGAGCTGCTCCTCCCGCGCGACCTCGACCGTGCCCGTCGTACCCGCGGGGCGGCGCCCGGTCGCGTGCCCGTTGGCCACCACGTGCAGCACGCCGTCGACCGGGTCGTCGTGGAACACCTCGTCGAGCGCGCCGAGGCGGGTGGCGGCGTTCTCGCCCGGCACGACGCGGAACCGGAAGCCGCGCAGCCGGCGGCTGCGGCGGGTTCGCCGCTCCATCACCGCCGAGCCGGCGTCGGGGACGCCGTCGGAGCGCGCCCGCCCGCTGAGGTGGTCGACGAGCTCGCTCTTGCCGACGCCCGTCATGCCGGTGACGGCCACCGTCGGGTAGCGGTGCTGGAACACGCCGGTGAGGCGCTCGCGGCCGCGGCCGAACGCGGCGGGCACGGCGCGCAGGCCGGTACGCCGTGGTCGCAGGTCGGTCATGCACGCTCCCGTGGTCCGCGGTCGGCTTGCTGCGCCGAACGTACCCGACCGCCCCGCGGCGCGCCGTGTGCCGTCGCCCGGCCCTGGGTACCGGCCACGGCGAGGAGGACGTGACGCACGTCACGGCGCCTGCCGTCGACTCCTTGCCGCGCGTCACGCAGCACCATGACCACGACCCGCGAACCGCGGCCGGCCCCGGGCCGTCGCACCGACGTCGACAAGGCGTTCCTCGACAACGCGACCTACCGCTCGCTCGGGGAGCAGCGGCTCAGCCCGCAGGAGGAGCGGTTCGAGAAGGCCCGCCGCACGAGCGGGCTGGTGCTCGCGCCGCTCGTGACCGTGACGGCCCTGCTCGTCCCGTTCGACCTCCCCGACGACCAGCACGCGCTGGCGGCCGTCCTGCTCGGCGTGGTCGTGCTGTGGGTGACCGAGCCGGTGCCGATCCCCGTCGGCGGCTTCATCGGCGTCGGCGCGGTCGTGCTGCTCGGCGTCGTCAGCGCCGACGAGGCGCTGGCCCCCTTCGGGTCGTCGACCGTCTTCACCTTCATCGGCGCCTTCATCCTCGCCCAGGCGATGCTCAAGCACGGGCTGGCGAAACGGTTCGCCATGTTCATCCTCGGCCTGCCCGGGGTCGGCCGCTCCACGTTCCGCGTGGTCATCGCGTTCGGAGTGATCACCTGCCTGCTGTCGGCGTTCGTCTCCAACACCGCCACCGTGGCGATGCTGCTGCCGACCGCCATCGGGCTGTTGGCGGTGATCGCCAAGCTGATGCAGGCCCGCGGCGTCGTCGAGGAGGACTTCGACCCCCTCCGGTTGCGCGTCGGCGTCGCCCTCATGCTGATGCTGGCCTACGGCGCCAGCGTCGGCGGGCTGCTGACGCCGGTCGGGTCGCCGCCGAACCTGATCGGCCGCGAGCTGATCGAGGAGGCCACCGGCGAGACGATCACCTTCCTCGACTGGATGCTCACCGCGGCGCCGATCTGCGCGCTGATGTTCGTGGCGCTCGCGATCGTGCTGCTCGCCCTCAACCGGCCGGAGATCCGGCGGCTCGAGGGGGTCGAGGAGTGGGTCGCCGACGAGCGCCGCGAGCTCGGCTCGTTCTCGGTCGCCGAGCGCAACACCCTGGTCGCGTTCGTCGTGACGGTCGTGCTGTGGATCACCCCCGGCGTCGTCGCGCTCGTCGCCGGCGCCGAGTCGTCGGCGTACACCACCGTCAGCGAGCGGCTGGACGAGGGCGTGGTCGCCGTGCTCGGCGCGTCGCTGCTGTTCCTGCTCCCCACCGACTGGGGCAGCCGCGAGTTCACCCTGCGTTGGAGCGACGCCGCCCGGATCGACTGGGGCACCGTGGTGCTCTTCGGCACCGGCATCATCTTCGGCTCGCTGCTCGAGAGCACCGGTCTCGCCGAGACCATCGGCAACGGCTCCTACGACGCGCTCGGGCTGTCGAGCACGTTCGCGATCACGGTGTTCGCCGTCGTGCTGGCGATCGTCATCTCGGAGACGACGAGCAACACCGCGTCGGCCTCGGTCGTGGTGCCGATCATCATCCCGATCGCGGTGGCCGCCGGGGTGGACCCGTTCGTGCCGGCGCTCGCAGCGACGTTCGCCGCGTCGTTCGGCTTCATGCTCCCGGTGTCGACCCCGCAGAACGCCGTCGTCTACGGGTCGGGCGTCGTGCCGATCACGAAGATGATCCGCTCGGGCATCTCCTTCGACGTCCTCGGCGCGATCCTGATCGTCCTGCTCCTGCCGCTGCTGGTGTCGCTGGTCGGGATCGGGTGACCGACTGGCCCGCGTCCGCCCCGGGTACCGGCCGGCCATGACCGGTCACCACCCCCGCCAGGCCGTCGTCACCGGGAGCGACTCCGGGATCGGCGCGGCGACCGCCCTCCTGCTCGCCGCCGAGGGGTACGACGTCGGGCTGACCTGCCACGAGGACACCGCCGGCGTCCGCGCCACCGCCGCGGCGGTCGAGGAGCGCGGGCAGCGGGCCGTGGTGGAGGTGTTCGACGCGTCGCGGCCCGACGCCGGTGCCACCGTCGACCGGCTCGCCGAGCAGCTGGGTGGCCTCGGCGTGCTCGTCAACGTCGCGGGCACCGGCCACACCGACCGCGTCGTCGACCTGCCCTACGAGCGCTGGCGGCAGGTGCTCGCCACCGACCTCGACGGCCCGTTCCTCTGCGCCCAGCGCGCCGCCCGGATCATGATCGCCGGCGGCCACCCCGGCCGGATCGTCAACGTCACCAGCGTCCACGAGCACCTGCCGCGGCTCGGCACCGCCGCCTACTGCAGCGCGAAGGCGGGGCTCGGCATGCTGACGAAGGTGCTGGCCCTCGAGCTGGCCGAGCACGGCATCACCGTCAACGCGGTCGCGCCCGGCGAGATCGCCACGCCGATGACCGGGATCGCCGAGGAGGACGCCTACCGCGAGGAGCGGCCGGGCAACCCGGTCGGCCACGTCGGGCACGTCAACGAGGTTGCGTCGGTGATCGGGTTCCTGGTGTCGCCGCGGGCGTCGTACGTCACGGGCGCGTCGTACGTCGTCGACGGCGGGCTCTCCCTGATGGCCGCCCACGGCCACGACTCCGCTACGGGGTGGCGGAGCCTGTCCTGACGTCCGGCTCGAGCACCGCTCCCGGGCCGTCCGCGACGGTCTCGGAGCGGTCGGTGACGGCGGCGGCGAGCGCCACCTTGCCGAGGGCGTCGTAGAGCCGGTCGGGCAGCACCGTGCAGCCGATCCGCGCGGCGAGGTGGAACGCGCGCGGCAGCGGATCTCCGAACGGGCGACGCCGGCGGCCGTCGAGGAAGTCGAGGACGTCGCGGGCGACCGTCGCCACGTCGCTCGCCGGCGGCGGCGGCCGCAGCGGGTGGCCGACGTAGTTGGCCGCGCGCTGGTAGATCGGGGTGTCGACGCCGGCGGGCGCGGCGTAGCCGACCCGGATGCCCGGCAGGTCGCGGTTCTCCGCCTGGAGGACGCGGACCAGGGCGCGGACGCCCCACTTGCTCACGACGTACGGCGCGGCGTACGGAGAGACGATGTGGCCGAGCAGCGAGCCGAAGAGGACCAGGGAGCCCTCGCCCCGCGCGCGCAGCACCGGGAGAGTGGCCCGGGCGACGTTCGCCGAGCCGAGCAGGTTGGTGCGCACCACCCGCTCGAACACCTCGGCCGGCACGTCGGTCAGCCGCCCGAACGCGAACACGCCGGCGGCGTTGACGACGGCGTCGAGGCGGCCGTGGCGGCCGACGACGTCGGACACCGCGGCCGCGACCGCCTCGTGGTCACCGACGTCGCACGGCAGCACCTGCGCCGAGGCGGCGCCGGCGTCCACGCAGCGCGCCGCGGCCTCCTCGAGGCCGCTGCGGCCGCGGGCCAGGAGCTGCACGTGCGCGCCCCGCTCCGCCGCCATCCGGGCGACCTCGAGGCCGATGCCGCTGGAGGCACCGGTGACCAGCACGACGTCGTCGGAGGAGATCACTCGTCCGCGGTACCCACGCCCGGACCGGGCACACGAGCGCCGAGCGCGCGAGCCCGGCGTACGGCGGGGCGCGGCTCGTATGCCGCGTCCGTGGGCGGGGTACCGGCCCGGGGCCACGACCCGATCGAGGAGGCCCTGCATGCAGCCGTCGGAGCGCGCCGACCGATGAGCGTCCACCGCCGCACCGTCCACGCCAGCGTCGACCGCGTCTGGAGCGTCCTCGCCGACGGCTGGCTCTACCCGCTGTTCGTGGTGGGGGCCTCCCGGATGCGCGACGTCGACCCCAGCTGGCCCGCCCCGGGCAGCGCCCTGCACCACTCCGTCGGCAGCTGGCCGCTGCTCATCGACGACAGCACCTCCGTCGTCGAGAGCGACCCGCCGACCCGGATCCGGCTGCGGGCCCGTGCCTGGCCGGCGGGTGAGGCGGACGTGACCTTCCACCTGCAGCCGCGCGGGGTGGACACCGAGGTGGTCATCGAGGAGGACGCCGCCTCCGGGCCGGCGGTCCTCGTCCCGCGCCCGCTGCGGGCCCCGCTGCTCGACTGGCGCAACAGCGAGACGCTGCGGCGCCTGGCCTACGTCGTGGAGGGTCGCACCGACTGATGTCCGTGACGCCGGACGCCGTCGTCGTCGGCGCGGGGCCCAACGGCCTGGTGGCCGCCAACTGGCTGGCCGACCAGGGCTGGTCGGTGCTCGTGCTCGAGGCGCAGCCGGAGGTCGGCGGCGCGGTGCGCAGCGACCGCGAGCTCGACCCGGCGTTCGTCCACGACACGTTCAGCGCGTTCTACCCGCTCGGGGCGGCGTCGCCGGCGCTGCGGGCGCTCGAGCTGGAGCGGCACGGGCTGCGGTGGCGGCACGCCCCGGCGGTGGTGGGGCACCGGTGGCGCGAGGGCTGGGCGCTGCTCCACCGCGACCGCGACCGCACGGCCGCCGGCCTGGAGGCCGCCCACCCGGGCGACGGGGAGGCGTGGCTCGAGCTCGTGCGCTCGTGGGACGCCTACGGCGGCCGGGTCACCGACGCCCTGATGTCGCCGTTCCCGCCGGTGCGCGCCGGCGTCCGGGCCCTGCCCGGGGTGGCCCGGACCGGCGGGCTCGACCTCGTGCGCACGCTGCTCGGCCCGGTGCTCGACCTCGGGCGCGAGCGGTTCGGGGGCGAGGGCCCGCGGCTGCTGCTCGCCGGCAACGCGGCGCACTCCGACATCCCGCTGGGCTCGCCCGGGTCGGCGCTGCTCGGGCTGATGCTGACGATGCTCGGCCAGACGGTCGGCTTCCCCGTGCCCGAGGGCGGGGCCGGGCGGCTGAGCGAGGCGCTCGCCCGCCGCCTCCGCGAGCGGGGCGGCGAGATCCGTTGCGGCTGCGAGGTCGTGGGGATCGACGTGACCGACGGACGCGCCAGCGGGGTGCGGACCGCGGACGGCGAGCGGGTCGCCGTACGCCGCGCCGTGCTGGCCGACGTGGCGGCGCCGGCGCTCTTCGGGCGGCTGCTGGCCCCGTCGGACGTGCCGCGGCGGGTGCGCCAGGAGATGCGTCGCTTCCGGGCCGACCCCGGCACCGTGAAGGTCGACTGGGCGCTCTCAGGACCGGTCCCGTGGTCGGACCCGCCGGCCGCGCCGCCCGGAACGGTGCACCTCGCCGACTCGGTCGCCGAGCTCAACCGCGCGCAGGACCAGCTCAACGCAGGCGTCATCCCCGACCGGCCGTTCGTGCTCGTCGGGCAGATGTCGACCACCGACCCGTCCCGCTCCACCGTCGGCACCGAGTCGATGTGGGCCTACACCCACGTGCCGCAGCCCGAGGCGCTGGTCGAGGACGCCGGCGGGACGGTCGCCGGACGGTGGGACCACGACGACCTGGAGCGGTTCGCCGACCGGGTGCAGGAGCGCATCGAGCGGCAGGCGCCCGGGTTCGGGTCGCTGGTCACCGCCCGCCGGGTGCTCGGCCCGGTCGAGCTCGAGGCCCGCGACGCCAACCTGGTCGGCGGCGCCGTGAACGGCGGCACCGCGCAGCTCCAGCAGCAGCTCGTCTTCCGGCCGGTCCCCGCCCTGCGCGGCCGCCCGGAGACCGGGATCCGCGGCCTCTACCTCGCCTCCGCCTCCGCGCACCCCGGCGGCGGCGTCCACGGCGCCTGCGGCCGCAACGCGGCCCGCGCCGCCCTCTTCCACGCCCGCGTCCACGAGACCGTCGCCACCGGCAAGTCCCTCCTCCGCCGCCGCTGACGTCGAATCGGGCCTCGTGGCGGGTCGAATCGGGCCTCGTGGCGGGTCGAATCGGGCCTCGTGGCGGGTCGAATCGGGCCTCGTGGCGGGTCGAATCGGGCCTCGTGGCGCCCTTGCTCAGGCCCGGGTGGCCACCTTCCGCCCACGAGCCCGCCGCCACGCGCCGATGCCGATCGCGCCGACGATGAGCACCGCGGCGGCCCCGGCGACGACGGCCAGCAGCTCGCCCTCGTCCTCACCACCAGCGGGGCCCTCGGCGCCCGGTCCGGTCACGCCGTCCGTGCCGCCGTCCGTCTCCTCGTCGTCGACGGGCGCGGTGCCCTCCCCGAGCGACGCCCGGACCCGGTCGAGGTAGCCGTCGGTGGCGGCGCGGGTGCCGCTGCAGCCGGTGGTGGTCAGCCCGTCGCGGGCCCCGTGGGCGAAGACGACGTACGTCCGGCCCTCCTCGAGGGACGGCGCCCCGCAGTCGGGGCCGGCGCTCCGGGTCGTCACGTCGGTCGACGCCGGCGCCGCGCCGTCGTAGACCTCGACCACGCGGAACGTGTGCTGCACGGCGTCGCCCTCGGCGGCCGTGGCGACCAGCTCCCCGGTGAAGACCACGTCGGCCCACCGCGCCTGCTCCTCGATGCCGCTGGTCGTGCACTCGCAGGCGGTGACCGGAGCCGCGCTCGCGGTCACCAGGCCCAGGCAGGAGACGAGGGTGGCCAGGGTCGCGGCCGTGAGGGTGGCGACGGAGCGCAGGAGAGGCACGCCCGTACGACGTCCGGACCCGCGTCGTCGGTTGCGTCCGGCCGCGACCTGCCCGAGGTCGGCCTGCCCGAGATCGCCCTGCACTGCGTAATCCCTCCGCGCGTCGTCGTCCCGGTGCGCCCGGTGGTGGCGCACGTCACTCGGTCCTAGGGTGGACCCAACCGGTTCGCACCACCCATGCGGCCGGCGAACCCATCGCCACCCACCCCGTGGCCGGAAGGAAAGTGACACCACCATGTCCGACAGCACCAGTACCCCGCACGTACCGCCGGTATCCACCGCCGACCTGCTCGACCAGGGGCTCGAGCACGAGCAGGTCGTGGTCGCCAACGACCCCGCCAGCGGGCTCCGCGCCATCGTCGCGATCCACTCGACCGCACTCGGTCCGGCGCTCGGCGGCACCCGCTTCTTCCCCTACGCCTCGACGGCCGACGCGCTCGCCGACGTACTGGCGCTCTCGCGCGGGATGACCTACAAGGCGGCAGTGGCCGGGCTCGACCTCGGCGGCGGCAAGGCAGTCATCGTCGGCGACCCGGCCGGGCTCAAGTCCGAGGCGCTGCTCCGCGCCTACGGCCGGTTCGTGGAGTCCCTCGGCGGCCGCTACATCACCGCGTGCGACGTCGGCACCTTCAGCGAGGACATGGACCACATCGCGCGCGAGACGCGCCACGTCACCGGCCGCACCGAGGCGCACGGCGGGGCAGGCGACAGCAGCGTGCTGACGGCGTACGGCGTCTTCCAGGGGATGCTGGCCGCCGCGGAGGTCGCCTGGGGAGGCGACGCGTCCGCCGCGCTGAGCGGTCGCACCGTCGGCGTGGCCGGTGTGGGCAAGGTCGGCCGCCACCTCGTGGGGCACCTGGCCGGGGCCGGCGCCGAGGTGGTCGTGACCGACGTGAACCCGGCCGCGGTCGCCCGGGTGGCCGACGAGCACCCCTCGGTGCGGGTCGTCGGGTCCACCGCCGACCTGGTCGCCGCCGAGCTCGACGTCTACGCCCCGTGCGCGCTGGGCGGCGCGCTCGACGACGAGGTGGTGCGGACGCTGAGCGCGCGGGTCGTCTGCGGCGCGGCCAACAACCAGCTGGCGCACCCGGGCGTGGAGAAGCTGGTCGAGGAACGCGGGATCGTCTACGCGCCCGACTACGTCGTCAACGCGGGCGGGCTGATGCAGGTGGCCGACGAGCTCGAGGGCTTCAGCTTCGAGCGGGCCCGCCAGCGCGCGGCCGGCATCTACGACACGACCCGGGCCGTCCTGGAGCGGGCGCGCTCCGAGGGAGTCCCGACCGCGACCGCCGCCGACCGGATCGCCGAGCAGCGCATCCGCGAGGTCGGCCGCCTCCGCGGCATCTGGCTCGGCTGACCCCGCCGCCGTCACGAGGTCGAATCGGGCCTGGTGGCGGGTCGAATCGGGCCTGGCGGCTCGTTGAATCGGGCGTCGTGGCGGGTTGAGTCGGGAGTCGTGGTGGGTCGAGTCGGCCCTCGTGGCGTCATGGGGGCGCCACGACAGCCGACTCGACCCGCCATGGGCCCGGATCCAACCCACCACGTGGCCCGATTCGACCCGCCACGAGACCGGATTCAACCCACCACGGGGCCCGATTCGACCCGCCACGAGGCCCGATTCAACGGCGACGTCGAGGCGCAGCAGAAGGGCGTGCCGCGGGGAGGCGGCACACGCGCGCGAGCGAGAAGGTCAGTCGCGCGGGGGTTCGGCGTAGCCGGACCACGGGTCGAGCTCGTCGACCTGGTCGGGCTCGTCGGTGGTCTCGCCGTGCAGCTCTCGTGCCAGCGCACCGAAGTCCGTCTCGTAGGTGCGGTACTTCAGGTCGCGCGCGACCTTCGTCTGCTTGGCTTTCGCTCGGCCGCGGCCCATAGGGTCCAGCCCCCTCGCACACTTGGCCGGGGCGCAGCCCCGGACTGCTTTATCGGAGTCTCGTAGGGACAACGCTACCTGCTCGGTGGGTGTTCCCGCACACCGAGATCCGGTTCGGCCCGCGAATGTCCGTTTTCTCACGCAGCGCACGAGGCGCGCGGGGTCACCAGCCGGGGTGCTGGCCGACCAGCCGCACGGTGCCGGCCTGCTCGGGGTCGGCGTCGACCTCGCCGGCCACCCAGCCGGTGATGCCGTGGTCGCGCAGCCGGGCGAGCGCGTCGTCGACCGCGTCGGGGGCGGTGAGGGCGACCATGCCGACGCCGCAGTTGAGCGTGGCCTCCAGGTCGGCCTGCTCGACGGCACCGACCGTGCGGACGACGTCGAAGACCGGCGGCGGGGCCCAGGTGGTGCGGTCGAGGGTCGCCCGCAGCTCCTTCGGCATCACCCGGGCCAGGTTCGCGGCCAGGCCGCCACCGGTGACGTGGGCCATCGCGTGGGTGTCGGTCTCCCGGGCCAGCTCGAGGCCGGCCTTGGCGTAGATGACGGTCGGCTCGAGCAGCTCCTCGCCGAGCGTGCGCCCGAGCTCGTCGACGTGCCGGTCGAGCGCCCACCCGGCCTCGCTGAGCAGCACGTGCCGCGCGAGGGAGTAGCCGTTGGAGTGCAGGCCGCTCGACGCCATCGCGACCACCACGTCGCCGGCCTCGACCCGGGCGGCGCCGAGCAGTGCGTCGGCCTCGACCACGCCGGTCGTGGCGCCGGCGACGTCGTACTCGTCCTCCCCGAGCAGCCCGGGGTGCTCGGCGGTCTCGCCGCCCACCAGCGCGCAGCCGGCCTCGACGCACGCCTCGGCGATGCCCTTGACGATCGCGGCGATCCGCTCGGGCACGACCCTGCCGGTGGCGATGTAGTCGGTCATGAACAGCGGCTCGGCGCCGCAGACGACCAGGTCGTCGACGACCATGCCGACCAGGTCGAACCCGATCGTGTCGTGCTTGTCCATCGCCTGCGCGATCGCGACCTTCGTGCCGACACCGTCGGTCGAGGTGGCCAGCAGCGGCCGGCGGTACGACGTGAGCGCGCTCGCGTCGAACAGCCCGGCGAAGCCTCCGAGCCCGCCGACCATCTCGGGTCGGCGCGCCTTCTCGACCCACTCCTCCATCAGGTCGACCGCACGGTCCGCGGCCTCGATGTCGACACCGGCGCGGGCGTAGGCGTTGGGGCGCACGGAGCTCCTCAGGGGTTGTTGTAGACGGGCAGCGACTCGCCGTGCGTGTTCGGCACGAGGGTCGCCTCCAGCAGGTGCTTGCCGAGCCGGCTCTCGTCGGGGAGCGGGATCGGGTACTCGCCGGTGAAGCACGCCGTGCACAGGTTGCCGGCCGGCTGGCCGGTCGCCTCGACCATGCCGTCGAGGGAGATGTAGCCGAGGCTGTCGGCGCCGACGCTGGCCGCGATCTCGTCGACCTCGAGGCCGTTGGCGATCAGCTCGGCGCGGGTGGCGAAGTCGATGCCGTAGAAGCAGGGCCACTTGACCGGCGGGGAGGAGATCCGGACGTGCACCTCGGTGGCGCCCGCCTCGCGGAGCATCCGCACCTGGGCGCGCTGGGTGTTGCCGCGCACGATCGAGTCGTCGACGACCACGACCCGCTTGCCGCGGATCATGTGCTCGAGCGCGTTGAGCTTGAGTCGGATGCCGAGCTGGCGCAGCGACTGGCTGGGCTGGATGAAGGTGCGGCCGACGTAGGCGTTCTTGACGAAGCCCTGGCCGAACGGGATGCCGCTCTCCTGGGCGTAGCCGGAGGCGGCCGGCGTACCCGACTCGGGGACGGGAATCACCAGGTCGGCCTCGACCGGGAACTCCCGCGCCAGCCGCCGGCCCATCTCGACCCGCGCCTCGTGGACGCTGCGACCGGCGATCGTGGCGTCCGGCCGGGCGAGGTAGACGTACTCGAACACGCAGCCGCGGCGGCGCGGCTCGGCGAACTTGTAGGAGCGCAGGCCGCCCTCGTCGATGACGAGCAGCTCGCCGGGCTCGACCTCGCGGACGGCGCTCGCGCCGATGGTGGCGAGCGCGGAGTCCTCGCTGGCGACGACCCAGCCCCGCTCGAGCCGGCCGAGCACCAGCGGGCGCACGCCCTCGGGGTCGCGGGCGGCGTAGAGCGTGTCCTCGTTCATGAACACGAAGGCGAACGCACCGCTGACCTGCGGCAGCACCTCGAGCGCGCGGCTCTCGAGCGACTGGTCGGGGTGTTGGGCCAGGAGCGCGGTGACGATGCTGGTGTCGTTGGTGGCGGCCTCGAGGTCGCGGATCGGCAGCTCGAGCTCGCCCTCGTCGCTCGGCAGGTCACGCACCAGCTCGGCGAGGTCGGCGGTGTTGATGAGGTTGCCGTTGTGACCGAGGGCGATCGAGCCGGCCCCGGTGGGACGGAACGTCGGCTGCGCGTTCTCCCAGGTGCTGGCGCCGGTCGTGGAGTAGCGGCAGTGCCCGACCGCGAGGTGGCCGGCGAAGGACTCGAGGGTGTTCTCGTCGAACACCTGCGAGACCAGGCCCATGTCCTTGTAGACGAGGATCTGCCGACCGTTGCTGACCGAGATGCCCGCGGACTCCTGCCCGCGGTGCTGGAGGGCGTAGAGCCCGAAGTAGGTCAGCTTCGCGACGTCCTCACCGGGCGCCCAGACGCCGAATACGCCGCACACGTCGGCGAGTCTAACGGCCGTCGTCGGCGACGAAGAATCCTCGGTCCGACGGCCGGAAGGCCCGACTCACCGACGAGGAAGTGCCCCCTCGACCCTGAGGAAGTACCTACTCGACGGTCAGGTTGCCCAGGAGGAGCGCCTCGGCGACGAGCACCCGCTCGAACTCCGCGAGGTGGAGTCCCTCGTTGGGGCCGTGGGCACGGGTGTCGGGGTCCTCGACGCCGGTGACGAGCACGCTGGCCTCGGGGAACGTCTCCAGGAACTCGGCGATGAACGGGATCGAGCCGCCGACGCCCATGTCGACCGGGGTGGTGCCGTCCCAGGCGTCGGTGAACGCCGTCCGCGCGGCGTCGTAGGCCGGCCCGCTGGTCTCCAGCGCGATCGGCTCGCCCGTGTCGACGAGGGTCGTCGAGAGCTGCGCGCCCCAGGGGACGTGCTTCTCGAGGTGCTCCTGCAGGCAGCGCACGGCGTTCTCGCTGGTGTCGCCCGGCGCGATCCGCACGGTGACCCGGGCCCTGGCCGAGGGCACCAGCGTGTTGGAGGCACCGGCCACCTTGGGCGCGTCGAAGCCGGTGACGGTGATCGCCGGTCGGGTCCACAGCCGCTCGACCGCCGAGCCCTCGCCGACCCAGCTCAGCCCCTCGACCGCGCCCGACTCGGCGCGGAGGCGCTCCTCCGGGTAGTCGACGTCGGCGGCCGGGCCGCTGACGAGCCCGGCGACGGCGGGCGTCCCGTCCTCGGTCCACAGCGTGCTCAGCAGCCGGGTCATCGCCATGATCGCGTCGGGCGCCAGCCCGCCCCACATGCCCGAGTGGACGGCGTGGGTGAGCGTGCGGACCTCGACGTCGACGCGCACCAGCCCGCGCAGGCTGGTGGTCAGCGCGGGCACGCCGATGTCCCAGTTGCCGGAGTCGGCGATCACGATGACGTCGGCGCGCAGGTCGTCCTGGTACTTCTCGAGGAGCTGCGGCAGGGTCGCGCTGGCGACCTCCTCCTCGCCCTCGACGAACACCCGCACCGTGACCGGCAGGTCGTCGCCCCACACCCGCAGCGCGGCGACGTGGGCCATGATCCCGGCCTTGTCGTCGGCGGCGCCGCGGCCGTAGAGGCGGCCGTCGCGCTCGGTCGGCTCCCACGGCGGGCTGTCCCAGTCGGCGGGGTCGTTCTCGGGCTGCACGTCGTGGTGGGCGTAGAGCAGCACCGTCGGGGCGCCCTCCGGCCCGCGCTTCTCGCCGACCACCGCCGGCGGCGCGCCGTCGAAGGCGCGGACGATGCGGGCGTCGACGCCCTCGGCGCGAAACAGCGCGGCGGTCAGCTCGGCGCTGCGCTCCACCTCGTCGAGCCGTTCGGGGTCGGCGCTCACGGACTGGATCCGGACCAGGTCCTCCAGGTCACTGCGGACGCCCGGCAGCAGGGCCTGCACGCGGGCGCGGACTTCGTCGGTCGACAGCGTCATGCCCGTCAACCTAGCCGCCCCGCCGCGACGCCTCCTACCGTGGGAGCGTGACCGACCTCGTGCTCGTCCTGAACGCGGGGTCGTCCTCGCTGAAGTTCCAGGTGGTCGACCCGGCGTCGGGGGAGGTGCGGGTCTCCGACCACCTCGAGCGGGTCGACGAGTCCGGCGGGTTCGAGGCGGCGCTCGCCGCGATGCAGGAGTCCGTCGAGGCCGCCGGCATCGGCCGCGACGACCTGGTCGCCGTCGGCCACCGGGTGGTGCATGGCGGCGACCGGCTCCGCGACCCGACGCTGGTCGACGACGAGGTGGTGGCGACGATCGAGCACCTCGTCCGGCTCGCCCCGCTCCACAACCCGCCCGCGCTGGCCGGCATCCGCGCCGCGCTCGCGACGTACGACGACCTGCCGCAGGTCGCCGTGTTCGACACCGGGTTCTTCGCCGACCTGCCGCCGGCCGCCGCAACCTACGCCATCGACCGCGACGTGGCGGCGGCCGAGGGGATCCGGCGCTACGGCGCCCACGGCATCAGCCACGGGTACGTCGCGGGCGAGGTCGCCCGGGCCCTCGACCGCGACCTGGACGAGCTCGACCAGGTGGTGCTCCACCTCGGCAACGGGGCGTCGGCCGCGGCGATCAGCGGCGGCCGGCCGGTCGACACGTCGATGGGGCTGACCCCGCTCGAGGGGCTGGTGATGGGCACCCGACCGGGCGACATCGACGCGGGGGTGCTCCTCCACCTGCTCCGCCACGGCGACCTCGACGTCGACGGGCTCGAGGACCTGCTCCACCACCGCAGCGGCCTCGAGGGGCTCGCCGGCGGCCACGACGTGCGCGACCTGGTCCGCCGGCTCGGGGAGGGCGACCCCGACGTGTGCCTCGCCTGGGACGTCTACTGCCGGCGGATCCGGAAGTACGTCGGCGCGTACCTCGCCGTCCTCGGCGGCGCCGACGCGGTCACGTTCACCGCCGGGGTCGGGGAGAACGTACCCGTCGTGCGGCGCGACGCGCTCGCCGGCCTCGAGCCGCTCGGCGTGGTCCTCGACCCGGCGCGCAACGAGGCGTGCGCCGGGCCCGACGGGCCGGTCGTGGTGTCGGCCGACCGGTCCGCCGTCGCCGTCTTGGTCGTCCCGACCAACGAGGAGCTCGCGATCGCCCGCGACGTCGTGGCGCTGCTCGGGTGACGCCTCAGAAGTCCGCGCTGGTGTCGGAGCCGACGTTGGCGGCGTTGGCCCGCACCCGGTCGCCGGTGGAGCCGTTCCACGTCCACCCGGTGACCAGCGGGTGGTCGTCACCGTGCGTCCGCGTGTGCTGGCGGGCGGCGTAGCGGACGTCGACCATCTCCTGCCGCAGCAGCGCCGCGCGCTGGCCCAGCCCCGGCACCCGGTCGACGACGTCCATCACCAGGTGGAACCGGTCGAGGTCGTTGAGCATCACCATGTCGAACGGCGTGGTGGTGGTGCCCTCCTCCTTGTAGCCGCGCACGTGGATGTTGACGTGGTTGGTGCGCCGGTAGGTCAGCCGGTGGATCAGCCACGGGTAGCCGTGGTAGGCGAAGATCACCGGCTTGTCGGTCGTGAAGAGCGCGTCGAACTCGCGGTGCGCCAGCCCGTGTGGGTGCTCGGTGTCGTCCTGCAGCCGCATCAGGTCGACGACGTTGACGAACCGCACCTTCAGCTCCGGCAGCCGCTCGCGGAGGATCGACGTGGCGGCGAGCGCCTCCAGCGTCGGGATGTCCCCGGCGCACGCGATCACGACGTCGGGGTCGCCGCCGTCGTCGTTGCTCGCCCAGTCCCAGATGCCCAGCCCGCGTGCGCAGTGGCGGTCGGCGGCGTCGACGTCGAGCCAGTCGAACGACGGCTGCTTCCCCGCAACGACCACGTTGATGTAGTGCTCGCTCGCCAGGCAGTGGTGCATGGTCGACAGCAGCGTGTTGGTGTCCGGCGGGAGGTAGACGCGGACGATCTCGGCCTTCTTGTTGACGACGTGGTCGATGAAGCCGGGGTCCTGGTGGGAGAAGCCGTTGTGGTCCTGCCGCCAGACGTGGGAGGAGAGCAGGTAGTTGAGGCTCGGCACCCGCGGCCGCCAGTCGAGGCCGCGGGTGACCTTGAGCCACTTCGCGTGCTGGTTGACCATCGAGTCGACGATGTGGATGAACGCCTCGTAGCAGCTGAACAGGGCGTGCCGGCCGGTGAGGTTGTAGCCCTCGGCCCAGCCCTGGCAGGTGTGCTCGGAGAGGATCTCGACGACCCGGCCGTGGCGGCCGAGGTGCTCGTCGACGTCACGGATCTCGCCGGCGAACACCTTGTCGGTGACCTCGTAGACGGCGTCGAGCCGGTTGGACGCCGTCTCGTCGGGCCCGAAGATCCGGAAGTTGTCGGGGTTGTCGCGCACGACGTCGACCAGGAACCGGCCGAGGACCCGGGTGGCCTCGTGCGTCCCCTCCCCCGGGCCCTCGACGTCGACCGCGTGGTCGCGCCAGTCGCCCATCCGCAGCGGCCGGACCAGCAGACCGCCGTTCGCGTGCGGGTTCGCGCTCATCCGCCGGTCGCCGGCCGGGGCCAGCTCGCGGAGCGCCGCGACCGGTCTGCCGTCGTCGTCGAAGAGCTCGCGGGGACGGTAGGACTCCAGCCACTGCTGGAGCTGTGCCCGGTGCTCGTCGTTGTCGCGGGTGCCCGCGAGCGGCACCTGGTGGGCCCGCCAGGTGCCCTCCACCTGCTTGCCGTCGACGGTGCGGGGGCCGGTCCAGCCCTTGGGGGTGACCAGCAGGATCATCGGCCACGGCCGCCACTCCGCGGAGCCGCCGGCGCGCGCCGCGTCCTGGATCTCACGGATCCGGTCGTGCGCGGCGTCCATCGCGGCGGCGAGCTGCCGGTGCACGTCGGCCGGGTCGTCGCCCTCGACGGTCAGCACCTCGTGCCCGTACCCGCGGAGCAGGCTCAGCAGCTCCTCGCGCGGGATCCGCGCCGGCACCGTCGGGTTGGCGATCTTGTAGCCGTTGAGGTGGAGGATCGGCAGCACCGCCCCGTCGCGCGCGGGGTCGACGAACTTGTTGGAGTGCCACGACGCCGCGAGCGGCCCGGTCTCGAACTCGCCGTCGCCGACGACCGCCGCCACGAGCAGGTCGGGGTTGTCGAACGCGGCGCCGTAGGCGTGGGAGAGGACGTAGCCGAGCTCGCCGCCCTCGTGGATCGAGCCCGGCGTCTCGGGTGCGACGTGGCTCGGCACCCCGCCGGGGAACGAGAACTGCCGGAACAGGCGGCGCATCCCCTCGCGGTCGTAGGAGACCGCGGGATAGACCTCGGAGTAGGTGCCTTCGAGCCAGGCGTTGGCCACCGCCGCCGGACCGCCGTGGCCCGGCCCGGCGAGGAAGATCGCGTCGACGTCGCGCTCGCGGACCAGCCGGTTGAGGTGGGTGTAGACGAGGTTGAGCCCCGGGGTGGTGCCCCAGTGGCCCAGCAGCCGCGGCTTGATGTCGTCGGGCTCGAGCTCCCGCTCGAGCAGGGGGTTGTCGAGCAGGTAGATCTGCCCGACCGATAGGTAGTTGGCGGCCCGGAACCACAGGTCCAGGCGGCCGACCTCGGCGTCGTCCAGCGCGGTCATGCCTCCTACGTTCCCCGATCCGCGCCCGGATATCACCCCCTGGGCCGCGACGTCAGGGGTCCTCCTGCTCCTCCGGCTCCTCGACCGGGGCCGGGAGCGCGATCGAGACGTCGACCTCCAGCTCGTCCACGTCCACGGTGACCGTGCGGGTGCGTCCGTCAGGGGTCGTGGCGGTGATCAGCCACTCCCCCGAGGGCAGGGTGAGGTCCTGCTCCCCGTCGCTGTCGACGCCGTCGGCGTACGCCGCCGGCACCGCGGCGCCCTGCCCCGTGCCGGGCTCCAGGGTGAGCTCGGCCGGCACCGCGGTGCTGGTGCCCTGGAGGACGGTGGAGACCGTCACCACCCCGGGGACCTCCTCCAAGCTCAGCGCGACGTCCTCCGGGTCGTCCTCGACCCCGACCTCGACGGTCGCGCTCGGCGGCCAGAACGGCGCCGCCGCACCGAGTCCGGTCGCGGTGGCGCGGACGTCGTAGTCGCCGGGGGCGAGGTAGACCACCAGGCGCTCGTCGCTGCCGACCGCGACCTCGTCGTCGGAGAGGGTCACCCCCGAGACCGTCACCGTGGCGGAGGTTGGCCCGGTGTGGCCGGTGAGCGGCTGCGCCGTGACCCGCAGCGTCACCTCCGTCTCGGCGACCCGGACCGAGGCGGCGAGGCGGTTGCCGCTGCCGGCGCCGCCGGTGGGGGTGGCGACGACGACGTCGCCGCTGCAGCTCTCGTCCGGGTGGTCCGCCGGAGCGGCCGGCACGGACACGTCGCCGTGGTGCCCGGCGGGCAGCGCGACCTCGACGTCCCAGCAGCCGTAGGGCACCTGGACGAACGACGTGGTGCCGGCCGCGACCGTCTGCGGGCCGAGGGTGCTCCCGCCCGGCTCCGTCGGGACGAGCCGGACCTCCGCGCCGTCGAGGCTGGTGCCGGCCGGCTGCGACGCCAGCGTCACCTGGACGTTGCGCAGGATGCGGGCGAGGTTGACCGACAGCGAGGGCAGCGCACCGACGGTGTGGTCGAGCGTGTAGGGACCGCCGGTCGCGGCGACGTACCCCCGCTTGTGGAAGCGCACCTCGTAGACCCCGTCGGGGACGGTGCGGAAGTCGAAGCTCCCGTTGCCCGCCGTCGTCCGCCTCAGCTCGTCACCGGTGGTGCCCCTCGCCACGGCATCGGAGCACTCGCCGGTCGCGGGGCAGGCGTGGATCGTGACGGCGACCCCGGCGACGCCCGAGGGCGCGTCGGCCGACACGACGGTGCCGCTCACGGTGTTGACCGCTCGGCTGACCGGCATCAGGTGGTCCTGGTCGGCGTCGCCGACCAGGATCGTCACCTGCGCGGTGGACCGGACCGTCCCGTTCCCCGTGACCTCGAGGGTGTAGGTGCCGGGGATGGCGTCGTCGAAGCGGTAGACGCCCTCACGCTCCTCGTCCTCCTCCGCGGTCGCCGCCGTCGTGGTCCCGCGCAGCAGCCGCACCGTCACGCCGCCGAGCGGCTCGCCGTACTGGTCCTGCACCGTGACCTCGTAGTCGACCGGGACGACGTGCAGCCGCAGGTCGGCGTCGACGACCCCGCCGAGGTCCGACGCCTCGATGAGCACCACGGTCCCGGCCCGCGCCCCGGTCGGCGCGCCCGCGGGCAGCCTGGCGCTCCAGCCCTGCTGCTCGGCGCTCACCAGCCACACGCCGGCGTCGAGGCCCTCGGACTGCGCGGTCCCCGTGAGCTCGAACTCGCCGTTCGGCCCGGACGTCGTGCTGAACCGCCGCGGCGAGAAGGCGGTGCAGTACGCCGGGGTGCCGGACTCCTCCGACCAGTCCGTGCACTGGGTGATGGTGACCCTGGCGTTCGCCAGCAGCTGGACCGGTCCGGCCTCGGCGGCCGCGGCGAGCACTCCGCCGACCGTGCCCTCGACGGTCGCCAACCGCCGGAGCCGGGCGTCGCACACCGTCTCCTCGCCCGGGACGACCTCGATCGAGTCCCGGTCGGGCCTCTCGGGCACGGAGCAGACCAGGGTCACCGCGTCGAAGTCGTAGCCGGCCGCCTGGACCCGAACGGTGTAGTCGTCCGCGCCGGGGAGCAGGGAGGGGAAGGTGACGCTGTTGCCGTCGGTGGCCGAGCTCCGGGTCCCGACGACCTGTCCGCCCTTGCGGAGGGTGACGATGACGCCGTCGACGTCGGTCTGGGTGCCGCCGGCCGCGTCGACCGCGCTGACGGTCAGCGAGCCGAGCTGGCGGAGCACCGGGCCGGGCGGTGAGCACGGGACCGACGGTTCGCACGTGAAGGTGACGGGGTCGCTGACGTAGCCGTCGGCGCGGGCCGTCAAGGTGTAGGTCCCGGGCCGGACCATGCCGGCCGGGTAGCGGCTGTCGTTCCACAGCAGGTTGCCGTCGTCGTCGGCGGTGACCTTGATCGTGGTCGTGGTCGTCGTCGTCGAGGTGACGCCGACCTCGACGTCCCGGTACGGCGGCGGCGTCCCCTCCGCGGTGAGGGTCGAGGTGAGCTCCACCGCCGTCGGCGCCAGCGTGAGCGTCGCGACCGACCGCATCCGCTGGTCGTCGAGGACGAGGTCGTCGTAGCCCGGTGCGGTGACGTGGATCCGTCGGGCCCACGGCGACGCGAAGTCCGCAGGGGTCGCCGAGCCGGGTGCGTACGACGCGTCGCAGACGCCCTCGCCGAAGACCGGGCTGCCCGGTGCGTGGAAGACCACGCACCCGTCGGTGCGGTCGCCCGCCTCTGTGGTCGCCGCGACGGTGACCTGCTCCGGCGACGTGCCGGCGAAGCCGCCGGGGGCGGTGACCTCGACCCGGGCCCCCTCGACCGCCTGGTTGCCGTCGGTGACGACCCTGGCGGTGAACTGGTCCGGTGTGGTCCCGAGGGTGACGTGGGCGACCACGACCTGGTTGTCGGCCACGACGATGTCGGTGGTGTCGTCACGCAGACCGCTCGCCCGGGCGTGGATCCGGTAGCTGCCGGCCGTCAGCCCGACGAAGTGGACCTCGTCCCCGCGCACCTCGCCCGCGACCGGGTCACCGACCGAGCCGCCCTGCAGACGTGCGATCGTCACGGTGGCGCCGTCGAAGGGCTGGGGCCTCCCCGTCGCGTCGAGCGCCTGGGGCAGGACGTGCACCTGCCCCAGCCGCACGAACTCGAGGTTCTGCACGGCCGTGGCGCCGGGCGCGATGTTGACCGGGATCCCCAGGATCGGTGCGAACGCCCGGTCCGTGGTGCGGGCCGTGACCGTGTAGGACCCTGCCTCGGGCACCTCGAGCTCGAAGGGGTCGAGACCCTCGACCCACTCGCACACCGTCCCCGGGACGAGGACGCCGCGCGGCTCGCCCGGCCCGAGGCAGGCGTCGGCCGCGATCGCCTGCGCGTGGTGGCAAGTCGACGCTGCTTGCCCTCGGCGAGCGCTTCTACGACCCGGACCGCGGGGTCGTCCGGCTGGACGGCGCCGC
>NZ_CP094292.1 GCF_022759505.1 Georgenia sp. TF02-10
ACGTTGACCAGCATCCCGTCGACCCCCGCGGTGGCCTCGGCGCCCGCCTTGAGCCGCTCGGCGGTGGCGTCGGGCAGCAGGTCGAGGGCGCCCACCGGGTTGAGCCGCCACCGCCGCTGGTCGGCGAGGCTGTCGACGGCGTCGGCGATGATCTCCAGCAGCGGGTCGAGCTCGTCGGCCGGCCGGTTGAGGTTGTCGGTCGAGAGCAGCCACAGGGTGACCACCTCGATGCCGATCTCCTCGCACCACGTCAGGAGCGGCTCGATGTTGGCCGCGCCCGCCCGGTGGCCGTGGGCGGTGTCGCGGCCGACCGCCTTCGCCCACCGCCGGTTGCCGTCGAGCATGACCCCGACGTGCTTGGGCAGGTTGTCGGGCATCCGGCGCAGGACCCGGGCCTCGTACGCCGGGTAGAGCACCCGCCGCACACCCCGTTTCCAGTCGACCACCCCCCAAGCCTAGCCGTGCGACCCGCTCCCCGAGACGCTTCCGGGGTGCTGGCGCGGGCTGACACCATGGGCCCCGCGCGACGACGCACCGACCGCAGAGAGAGGTACCTGATGACCGCCGCAGCCTGGCACCCCGACCCCACCGGCCGCCACGAGCTCCGCTACTGGGACGGCACCCAGTGGACCGAGCACGTCTCCGACGGCGGTGTGCAGTCGGTCTCGCCGCTCGCGCCCCCGGAGGAGCCCGGTGCCCACACCGGCACCCACGCGACCGAGCCGCAGGACGGCGACCGGCCCGCGCCCGACCAGCCCGCCGACCAGCCGGTCGGCGACGGCGACGCCTGGGTGGGCGAGACCCGGGTCGTCGGCGACCAGCCGGGGCACGAGGCCGAGCAACCGGCGTTCGGGGAGGCGCCCCCCGCGGTGGCGCCGGTGGCTGCCCAGCCGGCGGGCGCGCCGTACGGCGGGATGCCGGGCCGCGGCCTGCCGGGCGGTGGGGCCGGTGGCGTGCTCGGGGGCACCGCCGGCATCTCCGGCGACCTGATCGACGGCCGGTTCTCGGAGAAGGAGACCGGACCCGGCCCGGCGCTCCAGAACAGCAGGCTGCTGCGCGTCCGGATGACCGAGCCGTTCATGGCCCGCCAGGGCGCGATGGTCGCCTACCAGGGCCAGGTGTCCTTCGCCTACCAGGGCGGCGGCGCCGCGAAGTTCTTCAAGAAGGCGCTCACCGGCGAGGGGCTGCCGCTGATGCGGGTCGAGGGCCAGGGCGACGTGTTCCTCGCCGAGGGCGCGCGGCACGTGCACGTCCTCCACCTCAACGGCAGCGGGATCTCGGTCAACGGTGCCAACGTGCTCGCGTTCTCCGCCGGGCTCGACTGGAACATCGAGCGGGTGAAGGGCGGCAGCATCGCCGCGGGCGGCCTCTTCAACACCGCGCTCCGCGGCACCGGCTGGGTGGCGATCACGACCGACGGCGAGCCGGTCGTGCTCAACGCCGCGGAGGCCCCGACGTTCGCCGACATGCAGGCGATCGTGGCCTGGTCGATCGACCTGCAGACCTCGATCCACTCCTCGTTCACCGCGGGAGCCCTCATCGGGCGCGGCTCGGGCGAGGCGTTCCAGGTGGCGTTCGGCGGCCACGGGTTCGTGATCGTGCAGCCGTCGGAGGGCGCGGTCGTCCCGCCCCACAACCACTGACGCCGGACCGGCCACGGCGCGGCGGGGCGGCCGCCGTACCGTGGCCGGGATCACCGTCCCGCGCGGGGCTGTCGCGCTGGGACCGCCGGATAGCCTGGGGCCATGACCCAGGCTTTCAACCACGCGAACTCCCGGGTCCGCGCGGGCCTGGACCACATCGGCGACCAGATCAGCGAGACCATCGCGGACGTCAAGCCCCGGCTCCGCGGGTGGCTGCACCTCGCGTCGACGCCGGTGATCCTGGCCGCGGGGATCGTCCTCGTCGCGATGTCGCCGACCGCGACGACCCGGATCGGGTCCGCGCTCTACGCCGGCACCGCGCTGCTGCTCTTCGGTGTCTCCGCGATCTACCACCGCGGCACCTGGTCGCCGAAGGTGTGGACGATCCTCAACCGGTTCGACCACTCCAACATCTTCCTGATGATCGCGGGGTCCTACACGCCGTTCAGCCTGATCCTGCTCGACGGCCTCGACCGGGTGCTGCTCCTGACGGTGGTGTGGACCGGGGCGCTGCTCGGCGTCGCGTTCAAGCTGTTCTGGCCCTCCGCTCCGCGGTGGCTGTCGGCGCCGATCTACATCGCGCTCGGCTGGGCGGCGATCTTCTTCATCCCCCACTTCTTCGACGGCGCGCTCGCCCTCGGCGTCGGCATCGGCGTCGCGGTCTTCGTGCTGATCATCGTCGGCGGGGCGCTCTACACCGTCGGCGGCGTGGTCTACGGGCTCCAGCGCCCCGACCCGTGGCCCCGGTACTTCGGGTTCCACGAGGTGTTCCACACCTTCACGATCCTGGCGTTCGTCGCCCACTACGTCGGCGTCTCCCTCGCGACGTACTCCCTGCGCTGACCCCCGAGAACCGGCCGCGGGGACCCGCAGGCGGTCAGTCGCGGGCGGTCGACGCGGGCACGTTGTGGAGCAGCGGGTAGTAGTCCTCGTGGCGCCGCATCCACGCCTTGATGAACGGGCACACCGGCAGCACCTTGCGCACGCCGGCGTCGCGCACGTCGTCGAGGGCGAACCGCGCGATGGCCGAGCCGACGCCCTGCCCCTCGAACCGAAAATCGACCTCGGTGTGGGTGAACACCACGAGCTCGTCGGTGAGCACGTACTCGGCGAAACCGGCGGTCGCGCCGTCCACCTGCGCGACGTACCGTCGCGTGGCGGGGTCGTGGGAGACGTCGATCTGGGTCACGGTCTGGTCCTTGCTGGTCGGGTGCGGGTGAGGAGGACGAGGACCTCGAGGTGGGAGGTCTGGGGGAACATGTCGAGCACCCGGGCCCGCACCGGCCGGTAGGACGGCATCGCGGCGAGGTCGCGGGCGAGGGTGGTCGGGTTGCAGCTGGAGTAGATCAGGTGCGGGACGCCGGAGCGCTCCAGCCAGCCGGCCAGGTCGCCGCCCAGTCCCCGCCGCGGCGGGTTGACGACGACCAGGCCGGGCGGGTCCCCGAGGTCGTACGACGTCGCGTCGCCCACCACGAACCGCACCTGCTCCGGCGAGAGGCCGAGGTCGTCGCGCCCGCGCGCGGCGGCCGCCACGGCGTCGGCGCTGATCTCCACCCCGGTCACCCGGCGACCGGGCGCGGCGAGGTGCAGCGCGAACCCGCCGACCCCGCAGTAGAGGTCCCCCACGGTCGCCGGCGCCAGCTCGTCGACCCAGGCACGCGCCTGCCGGTAGAGGGCCGCGGCGACCTCGGTGTTGGTCTGGAAGAAGCTGCGCGGCCCCAGGTGGAGGGTGACCCCGTCGACCCGCATCGGCAGCGTCGCCTCGTCGGTGAGCACCACCTCGCGGTCGCCCTCGAGCACCGCCCGGTGCTCCGGCTGCACGTTGACCGTCACCACCCGCACCTGCGGGAGGGCGGCGCGCAGCCACGGCAGGTGCTTCTCGACCCGGGCGAGGTCGGCGGTCGACCGCAGCACCCACCGCACCATCAGCTCGCCGTCGGGCGACTCGGTCACGAGCAGGTGCTTGAGCTCACCCCTCCGCCCGACCGGGAGCGACGACCCGACGTCGTAGGGCTGCAGGCCGGCCCGCTCCACGAACCCGGCCAGCACCGGGAGCGCCGCGACGATCCCCGGCGTGTGGAGGGCGCAGTGGCGCAGGTCGACGCCGCCGTCGGGCCCGAGGATGCCCAGCGTCGGCTCCGCGGCGGTCCCGCCGACCACCATCTTGGCCTTGTTGCGGAAGCCCTCCGGCCGGCTGGCCACCGGGGGCAGCCAGGTCAGTCCCGGCCGGTCGACGAGGGCCCGGACGGCCTCCTGCTTGGCCGCGAGCTGCTCGTCGTACGACCGGCCCAGCCAGGCGCACGACCGGCAGACGCCGGCGTCCCAGTAGCGGCAGTCGAGCACGTGCGGCGGGGCGGTCATGACCGCGCCAGCGTACGTCGCCCCGCCCTCCGCCCCCTCTTCCCCGCCGACCCGTCGCATCTCTGCACGCTCAACGGCCCGACCCGTCGCATCTCTGCACGATTCAACGCCCCGACCCGTCACATCTCTGCAGCCCGACGTCGCCGACCCGTCACATCTCTGCACGCGCGAGCGCAGAGATGCGACGGGTCGAGGCCGGTTCGGCGCAGAGATGGGCCGGGTCGGTCGTTTTCGACGAGCCGCCCCGACGGGTGGCCCTAGGCTGCCGCCGTGGCGGCGGGACTCGAGAAGGTGCAGGCCGAGCCCGTGCTGGCCACGGTGCGGCGGCTGCGGGAGCGGATCGCCGCGCGCTTCCCCGGCCGCGGCCTGCTCCGGGTGGCCGACGAGCTCGAGGCGCTGGTGGCCGCCGTGGCGTCGTCGACGGCCTCGGTCCGCGACCGGCGGTCGTGGCTGCGCCCGCTGTCGCGGCTCGGGATCGTCGCGGTCGTGGTCGTCACCGGCGCGGTGCTCGCGATGGCGGCCCGGTCGGCGGCGACCGATGCGCCGGACGACGGCCTCCAGTGGCTGCCGCTGCTCGAGAGCGCGGTCAACGACCTGGTCTTCGCGGCGATCGCGATCTGGTTCCTCGCCTCGGTCCCCGAGCGACTGCAGCGCTCGCGGCTGCTCGGCCTGCTCCACCGGCTGCGCTCGCTCGCCCACATCGTCGACATGCACCAGCTCACCAAGGACCCTGAGCGCCTTCGCCCGTCGTTCCGGCCGACGGCGGCCAGCGTGGCGATGGACCTCGACCGCCGGGAGCTGGAGCACTACCTCGACTACTGCTCCGAGCTGCTCAGCCTGATCGGCAAGGCCGCCGCGCTGTGCGCCGAGGAGTCCCGGGACGGCCTCGTCCTCGAGACGGTGAGCACGGTCGAGAACCTCACCGTGTCGCTGGAGCGGAAGGTGTGGCAGAAGATCTCGGTGCTCAACGCCGCCCGTGACCGCGGCCAGCCGCCGATCGCGCCCCAGTCCTAGGACCAGCTGCCGAGATGTGCCGGGTCGGCACCCTCCAGCTGCCGAGATGTGCCGGGTCGGCACCGTCCAGCTGCAGAGATGCGACGGGTCGGCTAGAGCTCGGCGGCGGCGACGCGCAGGTCGTCGACGAGTGCGGCGTACGCCGCCTCCCGGTCGTCGGTGCGGAGCACGGCGGAGGGGTGGGTGGTGGTGAGCACCCACGCCGGCCGGTGGTCGAGCGGCCGGCTCTCCGGCCACTCGATCAGCCGGCCGCGAGTCTCGCCGACCTTGAACGACGAGCCGTAGACCGCCTTGCCGGCGGTGCCGCCGAGCAGGACGACGCCGGTCGGGCGCACCAGCCGGAGCTCCGCGTCGAGCCACGGGCTGCACGCCTCGACGTGGGCCTTGTGCGGCGACTGGTGGATGCGGCGCTTGCCGCGCACGCCCTTCCAGCGGAAGTGCTTGACCACGTTGGTGCGGAACACGTCGTCGGGGTCGATGTCGGCGTCGCCGAGCGCCCGGTCGAGCAGCTTGCCGGCGGGGCCGACGAACGGCTCGCCCTCGACGTCCTCCCGGTCGCCCGGCTGCTCACCGAGCAGCACCAGGGGCGCGTCGGGCCGGCCCTCCCCCATCACGCCCTGGGTCGCGTCCCGGTAGAGCTCGCAGCCACGGCACTCCTGCACGGCGGACCGCAGGTCCGCCAGGGTCGGGTCGCTCGGCACCCACTGCTGGGCGCCCGGTCGCTCCTCACCGGCCACGCCGGCGTGGTACCCACCCGGGCCGATCCGACCGCGGGCGTATGACGTCCCGCTGCCCGCGGGTACCGGACGGGCGACGCACCCGACCCCGAGGAGGCACCGTGGCCACCAGCATCGTCGACGACGTGCTCTGGGAGAACTTCCACACCGTGGTCAACATGACGTCCCGCGAGCTGCGCGACTGGCTCGCCGTCCAGGGCGCCGGGGAGGAGACCGAGGAGCTGCCCGACCAGGCGGGGCCGCACCTCGGCCACCGGGTGCTGGAGATCCTCGGCAAGCGGCGCTCCGACCTCAACCCCGACGACGTCGACGTCATGCGGCGGGTCGTCGACAAGGTCGCCTCCCAGCGACGCGACGACCTCGAGCCCACCGCCGGCGACGACCGGTGGCGCCGCCGGCTGATGAACATCGGGCACGACCCCCTCAAGCCGCCCCGGGACTGAGGCCCCCAGGTCAGCGTGCGTCAGCGCACGTCCGCAGGCCGGTCGAGCAGCGGTCCGACCATCCGGTCGATCGCGGGTGACGGCGGCAGGCCGAGCTCGTCGGCGAGCAGCCGCCGGTAGCCGTCGTACTGCCGCAGCGCCTCGGCGAAGTTGCCCTCGGCGAGGTGCACCGCGATCACCGTGCGATGGGCGCTCTCGCGCAGCGGCTCCGAGCGCACCGCGCAGAGGCCGGCGGAGAGGGCGTCGGTGAAACGGCCCCGGTCGCAGGACTCCGCCGCGACCCGCTCCAGGGCGTGCAGCCGCAGCTGGCGGAACGACTCGCGCTCCATCACCAGCCACTCCTCGTCCCAGTCGGGCAGCAGGTCGTCCTCGAGCGTGAGCAGGTCCGGCACCGCCCCGGCGGGGCGCCCGTCCCCGCACACGCCGGCGGCGACCCGCTCGGACTCCCAGAGGTCGACCTCGACGTCCTCGTGCAGCTCGATCGTGGTGGCGTTGCCCCTGACCAGCGTCCGGCCGCGTGGCCGCGGCAGCCGCCACAGCACCGACCGCAGGGTCGACGTGCTCCGGCCGGGCGGGGCGTCCGGCCACAGCCGCTCGGCCACGCTCGTGCGCCGCGCGGGCCGGTGCCGGTGGAGCACGGCGAGGCACGCGAGCACCCGTTGACCGGCGTGGGGCACGTGCAGCGGCTCACCGCCGCAGCACGCCTGGAAGTCGCCCAGCACCTGCAGCCGCGGGCGGATCGACCCGGTTCCGGCCATCGGCACTTCCCCTCTGCCGTGCCTGGTTCCCCGGGCCGCGCTCTCGACCCGGAGGTCTTGCCCCGGCCGGCCCTCGGGCCGTCCGGCACAGAGGGACAGGTTCCCCCGCCGCAGCCCGGTATCCGGTCACCGCCCCGGGAGAAATCGGCTGCCGGTGACGCCGCTGCGACGGCTGCTGCGACGCGACGGCGTACGCCGGCACCCACGGCGGCGGCACGGGCGCTCGCCACCGTGGGCGGGGACGGGGCGACCAGCGCCCCCGACCACCACGGAGGCACTCGTGTTCCGACACACCAAGCAGCTGCAGTTCAACGCCAAGCCGGAGCGTCCGGACGCCCTCTTCGCGGGCAAGCTCCAGGAGCTCGTCGGCGGCCAGTTCGGCGAGATGACGGTGATGATGCAGTACCTGTGGCAGGGCTGGAACTGCCGCGTCCCCGGCAAGTACAAGGACATGATCCTCGACATCGGCACCGAGGAGATCGGGCACGTCGAGATGCTGTGCACGATGATGGCCCGGCTGCTCGAGGGCGCGCCGTCGGAGACCCAGGCCCAGGCCGCGGCCGCCAACCCGGCGCTCGCCGCCGTGCTCGGCGGGCAGAACGTGCAGCACGCCATCGTCAGCGGCGGCTCGGCGATGCCGACCAACAGCCAGGGCGTGCCGTGGAACGCCGGCTACATCGTCGCGAGCGGCAACCTGCTCGCCGACTTCCGGCACAACGTCGCCGCCGAGGCGCAGAGTACGCCGTCCACACCCCTCGGCGCCCGCAGGCAGGTCGTCGTCCGCGGCCGCGCCGCGGACGGAAAGTCCAGTGGGTACGTGCCGGGCAGGTGCACCGGCGCGCCGACGGACGGGCGACGCGCCGGCCAGGGGCTCGGCGTCACCGCGGCGGACGGCCCCCTGCTGCAGCGCGCTCGCCCGGGTGGCGAGGCGGCGCGAGGTGGGCCCGTGCCTGGGTGGTCGCGACATCGTCGGACCGAAGAGCGGGGTGTGGAGCTGCTCTCCAGCCATAGAGAAGTATCGCACAGGGCGGCCGCCCGGGCGGGGAGGGCACGCGGCGTAGGCGCGGGGAGCCCCGCCCCGGCCGGTCCTGACGGCGTGTCATCTCCCGGGACGTTGGTCCCGGGGCCCGCGCCGACCGGCTCCTACGTTGGACGGAGCACCAGCCGCGGCCCGCCCGCGGCACCAGCACGTCCCGAAGGGCGACCATGGAGACCCTCGACCTGGCCCGGTGGCAGTTCGGCATCACGACCGTCTACCACTTCGTCCTCGTCCCGCTGACCATCGGGCTGTCGCCCCTGGTGGCGATCATGCAGACCGCCTGGGTGCGCACCGGCAACGAGCGCTGGCACCGGCTGACCAAGCTCTTCGGCAAGATCCTGCTGATCAACTTCGCCCTCGGCGTGGCCACCGGCATCGTCCAGGAGTTCCAGTTCGGGATGAACTGGTCGGAGTACTCCCGCTTCGTCGGGGACATCTTCGGCGCCCCGCTCGCCATCGAGGCCCTGGCCGCCTTCTTCCTGGAGTCCACCTTCCTGGGCCTGTGGATCTTCGGCGAGGGCCGGCTGCCGCGGTGGCTGCACACGGCCTGCATCTGGCTGGTGGCGATCGGCACCAACCTGTCCGCGTACTGGATCCTCGCGGCGAACTCCTGGATGCAGCACCCGGTCGGCGCCGTGTTCAACCCCGAGACCGGCCGGGCCGAGCTGGACGGCGTCGGCGGCTTCCTGGAGGTGATGACCAACAACACCCTGCTCGCCGCCTACGCCCACACGGTCACCTCCGCCTTCCTCGTCGGCGGGACGTTCGTCGCCGGCGTGTCCGGCTGGTGGCTGGTGCGCTCGGTCCGCGCGGGCCGGGAGCGGGAGGCCCGCACGGTCTGGCGGGCCGGGGCCTACGTGGGGCTGGTCACCATGGTGATCGCCGGGGCCGGCGTCGCGATCAGCGGCGACGTGCAGGGCAAGCTCATGTACGTCCAGCAGCCGGCGAAGATGTCCGCCGCGGAGGCCCTGTGCGAGGGCGAGGAGTCCGCCGGCTTCTCCCTGCTGACCGTCGGGGACCTCACCGGGGACTGCTCCAGCGTGCGCCACCTCATCCAGATCCCCGGGCTGACGTCCTACCTCGGCACCGGCTCGTTCAGCGGCCCGGAGAGCTACCTGCCGGGGGTGAACGACGTCCAGGAGGAGTACACCGAGCGCTACGCCGACCAGTTCGGCACCGACGTGGACTACTCGCCCAACCTCGCCGTCACCTACTGGACGTTCCGGCTGATGATCGGCCTGGGGATGCTCTCCCTGGTGCTCGCCGCGGCCGGGCTGTGGCTGCTCCGCGGCGGCCGGGTCACCGGCCGGCCCTGGTTCGGCCGGCTCAGCCTGGCGGTCCTGCCGCTGCCGTTCCTCGGGGCCTCCTTCGGCTGGATCTTCACCGAGATGGGCCGCCAGCCCTGGGTGGTCCACCCCAACCCCGCCAGCCCGGTCGACCAGGTGTACCTGCTCACCCAGGACGGGGTGTCCACGGTGGTCGACGCCGGGTCGGTGATCACCTCCCTGGTCACCTTCACCCTGCTGTACGCCGCGCTGGGGGTGGTCTGGTTCCGGCTGGTCCGCCGCTACGTGCGCCAGGGGGTCGAGCCGCTGCCCGACGACGCCGGCGAGGACGACGGCGACGGCGGCCGGCCGCCGTCGGCCAGCAAGGCCGAGACCGCCGAGCCGGTGCTGTCCTTCGCCTACTGACCCCCGAGCCGCCCGCCGCGCCGTCCCGAGACCTGGAGAGCCTCCCCATGGACCTGCCCACCCTGTGGTTCCTGCTCATCGCCGTGCTGTGGACCGGCTACCTCGTGCTCGAGGGCTTCGACTTCGGCGTCGGCATGCTGCTGCGCCCGCTGGCCCGCGACGAGCAGGAGCGCCGGGTCATGCTGCGCAGCATCGGCCCGGTCTGGGACGGCAACGAGGTGTGGCTGATCACCGCCGGCGGCGCCACCTTCGCCGCGTTCCCGGAGTGGTACGCGACCATGTTCTCCGGCTTCTACCTGCCGCTGCTGGTCATCCTGCTGGCGCTGATCGTGCGGATCTGCGCCATCGAGTGGCGGGCGAAGATCAACGACCAGACCTGGCGGGACCGGTGGGACTGGGCGCACACCTTCGGCGCCTGGGTGCCGGCGGTGCTGTGGGGGGTGGCCTTCGCCAACCTGGTCCAGGGCATGGAGATCGAGGTGGTGGACGGCAGCCACCAGCTCGTCGGCGGGCTCTTCTCGCTGCTGACCCCCTTCACCCTGCTCGGCGGGGCGATGACCGCGACCGTCTTCCTGACCCACGGCGCGGTCTTCCTGGCCCTGAAGACCGACGGGGAGATCCGCCACCGCGCCGGCGTGCTGGCGCAGCGGCTGTCGGTGCTCAGTCTCGCCGTCGCCGGCACCTGGGCGGTGTGGGCGCAGGTCGCGTTCGCCGAGCGGGCCTGGACCTGGGCCGCGGTGGTGGTGGCCGCCGGCGCCCTGGTCGGGGTCGTCGTCGCCACCCGCGAGCGGCGCGAGGGCTGGGCGTTCGCGCTCAACGCGGTGGCGATCGTGGCCGCCGTCGTGCTCATCTTCGGCAGCATGTTCCCGGACGTCATGCCGTCCTCGCTGGACCCGGCGTGGTCCCTGACCGTCACCGAGGCGTCCTCCACGACGGCGACGCTGACCGTGATGAGCGTGGTCGCGCTGCTCTTCGTGCCGGTGGTGCTGGCCTACCAGGGCTGGACGTACTGGGTGTTCCGCAAGCGCCTGGTCGCCGACCCGGCCGGCGGCGACGCGGGGCTGGACCCGAAGGCGCCGGCGTTCGTCGGCGCGGCGGGCG